>RZYB01000015.1 GCA_009930495.1 Deltaproteobacteria bacterium | reverse complement strand
CTGGCCCGACACGGATCGTCCGTGGCCGTCTATCTCTCGGCGGACAAGGCGGCCGAACTGACCCGCGAACTGCGCGCCGCCGGGCTGCCCGAGAACACGGTCATCGTCGTCGGACACAAGGTCGGGCATCCCGAGGAACGGGTGTTGCGCGCGACCCTGGCCGACCTGGAAGACACGGTGCGGACCCACGGCTTTTCCCGCCAGACCATGTTCCTGGTCCTGCCCGGCGAAACCGCGCCCGTGACCCCGTCCCGGCTGTATGCCGCCGACTTTGGCCATGGTTTCCGCGCGGCCCGACGCCCGAAAACCTGGTCGCGTCTGGCCGTGTACGCCATGACCAGCCAGGGCCTGGATCTGGCCCGGCGCATCGCGGACCGGGAAGCCGCCGACATTTTCGCGCCCGAGCGCCTGAGCGCGCCGGACGTCCGACCCTTTGCCCGCTTGGCGGATCTGGCCCGCGAGACATGGAGCGCCTACCACGGCCATGTCTTCATCGCGGCCACGGGCATCGTGGTCCGGACCATCGCGCCCCTCTTGGACCACAAGACCACGGACCCGGCCGTTGTGGTCTGCGACCAGGACGGCCGGCACGTGATCAGCCTCCTGTCCGGACACCTGGGCGGAGCCAATGACCTAGCCCGGCGCGTGGCCGGCCACGTTGGCGGCCAGGCCGTGATCACCACGGCCACGGATACGGCCCAAGCCCCGGCCATCGACATCCTGGCCCGAGACAAGGGCTGCGCCATCGCCAATCCGGCCCGGATCAAGACGGTCAACGCCAGTCTGGTCGAAGGCCGGCCGGTGCCCCTGTTCGATCCGGACAACCGCCTGGACACGCGGGACAACCCGGCCTTCATCGTCGCGACCGAGGCCAGCCAGGCCCAGGTCGTGGTCAGCTGGAACGCCGAGCCCGACATCGCCCTGGTCCTGCATCCGCCGTGTCTCGTGGCCGGGATCGGCTGCCGTCGGGGCGTATCGTCCGCCGAAATTCTACATGCCCTGGGCCATGTGTTCGCGACGCACGGCTTGGCCCCGGCCAGTCTGGCGGCCCTGGCCAGCGTGGACCTGAAGGCCAACGAAACCGGACTACTCGAAGCGGCCCAAAAATTAAATCTGCCCCTGACTTTCTTGGATCGGGCCAAACTGGCCCATGTGGACGTCCCCAACCCTTCCGCCACGGTGCGGAAAAAAATAGGAGTGGACAGCGTATGCGAAGCAGCAGCCCTGACCAAGACCCACGGCACCCGGCTGATCGTGCCCAAGACCATTGTCGGCCCGGTGACGGTGGCCGTGGCCCTGGCCGACTGACCGTCATCGGCCTTGGTCCGGGCAGCGCCGACCTACTGGCGCCCCAAGCCCTGGCCACGCTGCACGCGGCCGGAGCCGTGGTCGGCTATACCCGCTACCTGGACTTGGTGGACCCGGCGCTTCTGGCCGGCAAAACGATTTTTGCCAGTGGCATGCAAAAAGAAATGGATCGCGCCGCCAAGGCCGTGGGCTTCGCCCTGGGCGGCCTGGACACGGTCGTGGTGTCCTCGGGCGACAGCGGTATCTATGGCATGGCCGGACTGGTTCTGGAATATCTGGAGCGCCACGCCCTGCACGACCGCGTCGATCTGAACGTGGTCCCCGGCATCCCGGCCCTGTGCGCGGCGGCAGCCCTCCTGGGCGCCCCCCTCATGCACGATTTCGCGTCCATTTCCCTGTCCGACCTGCTGACTCCGCTGCCCCTGATCATGAAACGGGTCCGGGCCGCCGTGGAAGCGGATTTCGTCTTGGTCCTCTACAACCCCAAATCCCGCAAACGCGCTTCCTATCTGGCCGAAGTCCTGGCCATCGCGACCGAAAAACGGGGGCCGGACACGCCCGTGGGTTTTGTCCGCGCGGCCTTCCGACCGGATCAGGAAGTGCGCGTCGCCACCCTCGGGACCTGCGAGCCGGACTGGGCCGACATGCTGACCACTGTTGTCATCGGCAACAGCGCCAGCCGCCTGGTTGGAGACAAAATCCTCACACCGCGCGGATATTTCGAAAAATACGGAAAATAACGCGCCGTCACTTTACCCAACACCCTGCCTGCGCTAAAACTGACCAAACCGTCCAATCCCTGGACCGGCCTCACCGCATCGTCACGAGGTCAGCTCATGATCAGGTCGATTTGGTATCAGATTGTGGTGGTCTTGGTTGCCAGCCTCCTGCCCCTGCCGTCACGGATTTTGGCGGCCCCCATCGACGTCCCCGGCAGCGGGCTGGAAGGAATGCCGGCGGCCGCGCATTCGGACTGGCTCGGTTCGCTTTCGCCCGGAAACGATCCCGCCCCGCCCCTGACCATCGTCGAGCCCAGACCCGGCGCGGTGCTTCCGGCAAACGCCGCCGCGCCATGCATCACCTGGGTTTCGAACTCAAGCGCCGTCCTGGTCCAGATCATGGGCGGCCAGACCCGCGCGCGGGCCATTTGCACCCAATCGTCCTGGGTGCCGGATCGCGAAATATGGGATCGCATGCGCCGGGCCGCCAAGGGAAGCCGCATCACCATCGACGTCGCTCCCCTTGGCGGCGAGGACGGACGATCCATCCTGGCCGGCAACTCGACCTTTGTGGTCATGGACCACAAGGAGCTCCACCACCCCATCGCCTATTTGCAACTGCCCGTGCCCTTTCGCACGGCCAAGCGCCATCCGGGGCTCGCCACGTGGCGCACGGCCCGCGTGTCCGACCCGGACGAACCGCCCGCCTTCATGACCGATCTACCCGTTTGCGCCAATTGCCATGCCTATTCCGCCGACGGAACGAGCATGCTGCTGGATATGGACATCGACGGCGACAAGGGCGGCTTCATTCTGGCCGCGACCAAACGCGAGGTCACGTTCACGCGCGCCGACTGCCATTCCTGGAACAGCCTGGCGCCATTGCCTCCCTCGCCGTACAGTTTTGGCCTCTTTGCCCGCCTGTCGCCGGATGGCCGCCTGGCCGCCGCCACTGTCGGAGAAACCTCGCTCTTCGTCATGATCGACCGTGATGACTATTCCCAACTCTTTTTCCCCGTCACCGGCCAGATCGGCATTTTTGATCGGGCTCGGGGCACGGTCACGCATCTTGCCGGCACGACCGATCCCGCGTTCGTGCATACCGGCCCGAGCTTCGATCCTTCCGGCAAGACGGTCGCCTTTTCCCGCGCCCCCGTGCGTCAGGATTATGTCCGCGCGGTCCAGGAAAAAATTGTCCAGAATGAATCCAGCGATACCACGATTCAGGCCCTGAACGCCCGCTATCCCTATCAATTCGATATTTGCACCCTGCCCGTGCCCAATGCCCAAGGCCTTGCTCCGATGCCCCTGCCCGGAGCGTCCGCCAACGGCAAAAGCAACTATTTTCCGCGCTATTCGCCCGACGGACGCTGGATTGTCTTCACCCGGGCACCCACCGGCCTCGTCCTGCAGCCAGGAAGCAGACTCTGTGTTGTTCCCGCGCGTGGAGGCGAGGCCCACGAGCTGGCCTGCAACACCGAGCGCATGAACTCCTGGCACAGCTGGTCGCCCGACGGAAACTGGCTCGTCTTCAGCGCCAAGGGACAACGCGAGGAAACGGAAATTTTCCTGGCGCGCATGCACGCCGACGGGACATCGGCCCCGGCGATCCGCCTGCACCGCCTGCACATGCCCCGCTTCGCCTGCGTCGTGCCGGAATTCTTGCCCGGCGACGCGGCGGCGCCACGAACGGTCAGGCTTGGTTTTGACCAGCAATTTCAAATCAATACCCAAAATAACGTCCGATAACCACGGGAGGAAAGCATGAAACACAGTGTGCTCGCGGTACTGGGAACAATTCTCGTCCTGATCCTCGCGGCGGGGCCGCTCACGACATCCGCCCAGGCCTATGGTGGTGGCGGCGGAGGCGGTGACGAGGAATTCGACACCATTGGCAACCTCGGCAAGAGAACAACCGGAGGCGGAGGGGGCGCAAGCTGGGGCGGAAGTGGCCCGACAAGCGATGAAGAGGAAATCGACATTTCAACAATCTCGCCAAAAGCCTTGGATCTCTACAAAAAAGCGGGCGGCAAGGCGGGGACGGGTCTCTCCTTCCCCAAATGGCTGGAACAGGTTCGCGCCCAATGGGAAGGAAAGCAGACATTACTCACCTGGGACGCCAAAAAAGCCGGCTGGAAAGCCAGCGCCTGGAACGTCGGATACTACGGAAGCCAGGGTGCCAACATTGCAGGCAAGGGCGCTCAATTCGTTCTTAATTTCGTCCCCGGTTTTGGCTGGATCTGCGTGGGCCTGGACGCGACCCGCGGGTTAGCGGAAGGCTATGCCGAAGCGACGGAACAAGGCCTGGAACTCCAAGACGCAGTCCAGGTCGGCGTCCAAACCGGGATGGCCCAGGGGGTCATGTCCTTTGGATTCAACAAATTTGGCATGGGCAATAGATTTGGAACGGAAAAGGCGGTCAAATCCGTGATATCCGCGCGGTCGGCAAAACAAATCCTGCGGTCGAACAAGGCGTTGAAAAAAGCGGTCATGGGAAACGTAGTCGACACGGGCGTTCAAGAAGTCATTGGCAACATGCATACGTCAAACGCCATTGAAAATTCCTCTCCCCTCGCCCGACTTGCCAAATAAGAAGGAGTCCACATGCACAAAAACATACTTTTTGCCCTCGGCGTGCTCCTCTGTGCCGGCTGCGTGAGCACTGGCCTCAAAGGAAAATCGGCATACGATCCAACTCGTGATGTCTCGCCCATCCAGAGCGAGGAAAAATTCAAGACGGCAGTGTTGCAAAACAAGGATGTTCCCTTTGACTCGGCCATGGCCATGGCCGCCATCACTCATCTGATCCGAGGCGAAACACCACGAATAAGCCGACTAAGCATTGCGCCGGGCCTTGATCTCACGGAGCCGGGGATCCCCCTGGAGAACTTTGATCTTGTTGGACTGACGATTCTGGATCGCGTTGAAGTGGAAACCATCAAGAAAAAGGAATGGAATACCCGGACCATGGCCGTGCTGACCTTTGGAGCCGGCCCATTTCGGGCCTTGGTTCTCGCGGAAGCGTTCTGCACGGTGACCAGCAAGGAGGTTTACCTTGCCAAGGCCTCCGTCCGATCGCTGTCTCCGGCCCAGCCTCGGGTCGCGGCATGGTTTGTCCCGAAAAAATCCTTCCTGGCGGCTGTCGCTTCCGCCGGACCCTTGACCGCGTGGGATCTGATGATCGTGGCAAATTCCATGGCCGTCCGGGTCTCCCCACGCCTGCCTGCGGCGCGGGGTGAATTCCTGGCGGTTGCCCTCGTGCTTGACCGGCTGGAGCCCGGTGACACCGTCCAAGGCGGATTGTCGTCAAGTCCGATGCCGGACAAAAGATGGACAACCCGCGCGACCGTTAACTCCGGAGTGGGATTCCCCGTGGCGATCGTCGAGGTGGGCTGTCCCCTGAATGTCCCCTCGGAAGAACTCTTCATGCACGTGGCGTGGTCTCCGAAAGACAAAACCAGAACCAATGGCGTGGACGTCCCCATTGGCAGGTTCTCGACATGCGGCACGGTTTTCAATACCGGCGCCGGGTCCACGGAAACAGGGTCCGGAACCCTCGAATCCGGCCTGCGCTTTCTCGATCCGAAAAATAAAAGCGACGCCAGACTCATCCAATCCCGTCTGGCGGAGCTTGGGTTTTATTCCGCGGCCGTGGACGGAATTTTCGGCCAAGGCTCACGAAGAGCCCTGGCCCAATTCAAAAAAAGCAATGGATTGCAGGACAATGCGAACTGGGACCTGCACACCCAGCGAGCCCTTTTCGCCGGCACGGGGCAATGAAACCGGCGCGGCGGTCCGAAACGGCCGCCGCGCCATTACCCCGACAGAAACATGAAACTCCGCGCCCCGCCTTTGTGATTGATTTCCCGTACCTTGACCATTGCGGCGGAGAGTGAAATCGTCCCCTCCCATATTCAAGGGATCGTTCCGCAAAACGCTGCCACCTGCTTGCAAACACTTGTCCCGCATCGCCACCCGCGCACATTACATCCATACGAGCCCACATCATGATCGTTGGCCTTGGCATAGATATTGTCGAACTCACGCGGATCACGCGCAGCCTGGAAAAATTCGGCGAGCGCTTCAAAAGCCGCATCCTGACTCCGGCCGAGTCGGCCTTGGTCCCGGCGAACCCCATTCCCTTTCTCGCCGGTCGGTTCGCGGCCAAGGAAGCGGCGGTCAAGGCTCTGGGCACGGGATTCACCCAGGGCATTTCGCTGCACGACATCGAAATCCTGAACGATCCCGCCGGCAAGCCGTGTCTTGCCTTCCATGGCCACGCCCTGCGCCACCGCACGCGCATGAATGTAAAAACCCAGTTCGTCAGCATTTCTCACGGCAAGGACAACGCCGTGGCTGTCGTCATCCTGGAACAATAGGATAAAGCATGTTCACTCCCCTGCCCACGCCCGAGGAAATGGCCCACTGGGACAAGCTGACCATCGCCGAATTCGGCCTGTCCGGAAAAATCCTCATGGAAAACGCCAGCCGCGACGCCCTGCATGTCCTCAAAACAACATTCGGTCCACTCCGAGGCAAATCGGCCATCATCTTCGCCGGCCCTGGAAACAATGGTGGAGACGGATTCGCCCTGGCCCGGCATCTGTTCAATCATGGGGTCAAAACCCTGATCCTGCACGCCAGGCATCGCCATGAATACACAAACGACTCCGCCTATCATCTCCAACTAGCCGAAAAAATGGGCGTTTCATGCGCCTATCTGCCAGAATACGAACCAGAACTTCTTCCCAAGCTCGATTTGGTCATCGACGCCCTGCTCGGCACCGGATTCACGGGCCAGCTCCGACCCGACGTCCAATCCTGGATCAAATTCGTGAACAAGCTGGGCCAGGATTCCTTTGTTCTCTCCCTGGACATTCCCTCGGGCCTGAACGGCGCCACGGGAGAACCCTCGCCCGTGGCCGTGAAGGCCACGGCCACCGTGACCTTCGAAGAAGCCAAGCTCGGCCTGTTCCTGCCCCCGGCCAAGGCCTACGTGGGAGAACTCCACATTGGCAAAATCGGCATTCCCCGGCACATCAAGGATGCCCACCCAACCAGCCACGTCGCCCTTGATGGCGATTTGGTCCAGCTGCTTCCGGATCCCAGCCCGACCATGCACAAAGGCGACTCCGGCCACCTGTTGATTTTGGGCGGATCTCCCGGCCTGACCGGAGCTCCGCTTCTGGCCGCCAGGGGCGCCTACCGCGGCGGCGTGGGGCTGGTGACCATGGGCTGCCCCAAGGGCCTGACCCAGGCCACGGCCGCCTTTCCGGAAGTGATGACCCTGGGCCTGGGGGCATCGGATCAATGGACCGCGGATTGCTTCGACCTCGTGCGCGAGCACCTGCACCGTTTCTCGGCCGTGGTTCTCGGACCGGGTCTGGGCCGCACGGCCGGAGCCCTGGACTTTTTGCGCGCCTACCTTGACGCCCCGCACCGCAACACGCTCTATGACGCCGACGCCCTCTTTCTGCTGGCCCAAAATCAGGATCTACTCGAACACCTCAACGGCAATTCCGTCCTGACCCCGCATCCGGGAGAGATGGGCAATTTCTTCGGTGTTTCATCAAGCGACATCAATCTGGCCAGGGCCAGATACGCCCGGGAATTCGCGTTCCGACACAAAATCAACCTGGTGCTCAAAGGCGCGGCGACCATCATCGCCGGAACGACGGACCCCATAGCCATCTCGCCATTCTGCTCCCCCAACCTGGCCATCGCCGGCTCGGGCGACGTGCTCTCGGGAATCATCGGCAGTCTGCTGGCCCGGAACTTCCCGCCATTGACCGCCGCCCAACTCGGCGTATATTGGCATGGTTACAGCGGTTCCCTGCTGGCCCGTCAATTCCCGTTCCGGGGCAACACCCCCCTGGATATCGCCGAACACCTGCCATTGGCATTGAAGGAGTGGAAAAATGCGCACAGCTAAAGATATCATGACCACCCCCGTGATCACGATCCTCCCCGACGCGGACGTGACCGAAGCCGCCCGCCTCCTCCTGGACAAGCAGATCAATGGTCTGCCCGTGGTCGATGCCCTGGACAACCTGGTTGGCATCCTCTGCCAGAGCGACTTGGTCCGCATGCAAAAAAGTCTGCCCATTCCGTCATTGTTCACCCTTTGGGACGGATTCGTGCCCTTGTCCTCGGCGGCCCTGATCGAAACCGAGGTCAAACGCATCGCCGCGTCCAAGGTATCCCAGGCCATGACCACCAAGATCGTGACCATCCCCCCGGACATGGGCCTGGATGAAATCGCGGCGCTCATGGTGGACAAAAAATTCCACACCCTGCCCGTGGTCGAAAACGGACGCCTGATCGGCATCGTTGGCAAAAAGGACATCCTCAAGACCCTGATTCCCTCGACCTGATGCGCTTGATTCTCGACTCCCTGATCGACACCGAAGCCCTGGGGCGCGCTTTCGCGGCCTGCTGCGATCCGGGCAAGCCCTTGCCACCGCTGCTCATGCGCGGTCAACTCGGGGCGGGCAAAACCACCTTCGTTCGCGGCTTGGTGGCCGCCCTTCCAGGCAGCGAGAACGCCGAGGTCAGCAGCCCGAGTTTCAATATCCTCAACCTGTACCCGACCGTTCCCGAAGTCGGCCACTTCGATCTCTACCGCACCGAAGGGCTCGGTTTTGGCCCCGATCTCGAGGAAGTCCTGCTGGACCCGGCCCGATTTTGCGTCGTGGAATGGGCCGAGTATCTGCCCGACGCCTCCCTGCCCGAGGAATTCATCGCCATGACCTGGACCATCGACGACCAGGGGCGCCATGTGGATCTCGCGGCTCACGGTTCATCCGCCCGCGCCCTGTTGGACTGCGTCCGGGCCGCCCTGCCAACATTCCGATAGGTTTCTCCGTGTCACACAAGTACCCCCTGGCCGAATCCTTGCGGCCCGAGTCCCTGGATCATTTTATCGGACAAGGACATTTTCGGCAGCGTCTGCGGACCCTGATGCAATCCAAGGATTTGCCCAGTCTGCTTCTTTTTGGCCCGCCCGGATGCGGCAAATCGACCGTGGCCCTGCTCCTGGCGAAACACAGCGGCAAGAGCTTTGTCCGCGTCAGCGCCCCGGAAGCGGGCATCACCACCCTGCGCAAGCAAATCCAGAACACGGACATTCTCATCCTGGACGAGCTACACCGTTATTCCAAGGCCCAGCAGGATTTTTTCCTGCCCCTGCTGGAGACCGGCGAATTGACCCTTATCGCCACGACCACGGAAAATCCGTCCTTTAGCGTGACCCGACAACTGCTATCAAGGCTGCACGTGCTGCGCCTGCGCTCCCTGAACATGATGGAACTGGTCGAGGTGGGCAAACGCGGGTTGGAAAAAACGGGGCGGCCCCTTCCGGAAAAAAGCCTGGAACTGCTGGCCACCCTGGCCGGAGGGGACGCAAGGACCATGCTCAATCTGGTGGAATTCGCCTCTGGGCTGGAAGATCAGGACCTGGAACCCGAGCAGCTCAAAGGCCGCCTTCCGGAATTGGTCCTGCGCGGAGATCGGGATGGGGATTCGCACTACGAACTGGCATCGGCCCTGATCAAGTCCATCCGCGGATCGGACCCGGACGCGGCGCTCTATTACTTGGCCTGTCTGGTGGAAACAGGAGAAGATCCTCGTTTCATCTGCCGGCGTTTGATCCTTTCGGCATCGGAGGACATCGGTCTGGGCGACCCCATGGCCCTTCCCCTGGCCGTGTCCTGCGAGCAGGCCGTGGAACGGATCGGCATGCCCGAAGGCTGGATTCCCATGGCCGAAACCGCTGTCTACCTCGCGCTGGCTCCCAAGAGTAACTCCAGCTATGCGGGCTATCTCTCCGCCGTGAAGGAAATCCGAACCAACGGACCCAAGCCCGTGCCCCTGCATTTGCGCAACGCCTCCACCAGCCTCCAAAAGGAATGGGGCTATGGGCAAGGATACAAATACCCGCACGCCTATCCCGAAGCCTGGGTGGAACAGGAGTACCTGCCGCCGGAACTCAAGGGACGCACCTTCTACCAGCCGAAAACCGAGGGACACGAGGAACGCTTGGGCCTGTGGCTGCGCAAGCACAAGGGGCCCCGCCTCAAACCACGGCCTGCCATCGCCAAGGACTGGACGCCCTAGGCCTTGCCTCCCGCCTTGCCGAATAAAAACCGCTGCACGTCGGTCAACCTGGACCAGCCGGAGCCATCTTTTCCCGCCCCGATCCTGGGGTGAACCATTGGCGCGTATCCAAGATTCCCGGCCTGACGCAGCCGGACATCATGTCCGGAAACGGGGCGAATCTGGCCGTTGAGGTCCACCTCCCCCCAAAAAACGCCGCCCTCGGGCAAGGGACGGTCATACAGCGAGGACAAAATAGCCGCCACGATACCCAGGTCGAGGCCAGGGTCCTTCATGCGCAATCCGCCGCCGACCTTGGCGTAAACATCCATCTGCCCCAAATTGATCCCCAGACGCTTTTCCATGACCGCGATGAGCAGATGGAGACGGTTGGCGTCAAAGCCCAGGGCCGTGCGTCGCGGAAAAGCCAGAAAGGTTTTGGTGACCAGGGCCTGGACCTCGACCACGAATGGCCGTTGGGCCTCCATGGACATGACCAGGGCCGTGCCGCTCAGAGCCGTGTCCCGGGCTTGAAGAAAAAATGTCGAGGGATCCTCGATGACGGACAAACCCTGCTCCCGCATTTCGAACACAAGCAATTCGTTGGCCGGCCCAAAGCGGTTCTTGACCACGCGCAGAATGCGGAACAGATGCTCCTTGTCCCCTTCCAGGTACAGCACTGTGTCCACCATGTGTTCCAGAAGCTTGGGGCCGGCGATCTGCCCGTCCTTGGTCACGTGGCCGACCAAAATGACCGTCACCCCGCGCTGCTTGGCCCGTTCCACCAAGAGCGTGGCCACGGCCCGGACTTGGGCCACGGAGCCGGGCAAGCCCTCGGCGCTGCCCGAAACCATGGTTTGGACCGAATCCACGACCATCAAGGCCGGGCCCTCGTCCATGCAGGCCAGAATATCCTCGACCTGGTTGGTGGCCATGGCCGTGAGGGGGCTGTCCAGCATGCCCAGGCGCTCGGCCCGTCCCCTGATCTGTGACAGGGACTCCTCGCCCGAAACATAGACGATGGCCTTGCCCGCCCGCTCCATGAGCCCGGCAACCTGCAACAACAGGGTCGACTTGCCAATGCCGGGCTCGCCGCCGAGCAGAATAACCCCGCCCGGAACGAATCCGGACCCAAGGACACTGTCCAAGCCGGCAAGTTCCGTCGCGACCCTGGTTTCCGCATGGTCGGTCAGGGTCCGCAGATCAACGGGACGATGCGCGTTTCCGATCCTGGTCCCGGCCCCCGGTCCGCCATCCTGAACCAGCTCCAGGGTATTCCAGGCCTGGCAACGCGGGCATTGTCCCTGCCAGCGCACGGACACGGCTTGGCAGGCCGAGCAGACATAGGTGGGTTTACTTTTCATGACGAATAAAAAAGGCAGGCCGAAGCCTGCCTGCGTGGGTCAAGGGAAGGGTCATTGTGGCGACTGGGTTTGAAGAACTTCCAAGCCAAACTCCTCGACTGTTTCCGGAGTGCCAAAAAAGACAACCATGAAGGGGACGGATGCTCCGGGCTGGACATTGGTGTTGTGCGCCAGAATGCCAACCTTGGCCGTCAGGGCCGCTTCGATATCCTGGCGGGAAGAAACCTGGAGCTGATACAACGTGACCACGTTGCCACACATGAATTCCTGGGAAGTAACCACCTTGCCCTGCTTGTCGAATAGGGACGCCTTGAGGCGAACCAGTTCCCTGGGCTCCTGGTAGTGGTTCACGGCCTTGCCCTCGATAATGAAAAGTTGGCCTTCCTTCTCGTTGGGCACGAAATACTGGCGCACGTTTTCCAGGGCGATCTGGGGCGCGCTCGCTGGCGTGGCGGCGTTGCCCGTCTCGGCGCCGGCCGCCGGGGCCGTGGCGTTGGACCCCGTCTCGTGAGCGGGCATCCAAAAGAACTTCACGAAAATTCCGACTCCGGTGGCCATGATCAACAACAGCAAAATCGACACGATCAGACCGAACCGGCTGGACTTTTCCGCGCCCCTGGGCTCATCGTCGAACAATTCGTCACGTGGCGTCTTGCCAATAAGAGGCGGCTGGAATGCTCCTTCCAGATCGGCCATCATGTCTTCCTTGGAGGAGGACGGACGCGCTGTTTTGCCCGTGTCCGCGAGCGCATCGGAAAGATCGTCATCGAAGGCGGACGCCTTGGCCGGACGGGCCGGAGATTCGGACTTGGCCTGGGTGGAGCTCTTCTCGGCGAAAAGCTGATCCAAGTCGTCCTCGAAGGCACTGGTCGAGGGTTGGGGAGCGGGCTCGGCCGCCGATTTCTTCTTGCCGGAGAAAATCTCGTCCAGCTCATCCTCGAAGGCGCTGGTCGTGGGTTGGGGAGCAGGCTCGGGCGTCGATTCCTTCTTGCCGGAAAAAATCTCGTCCAGCTCATCCTCGAAGGCGCTGGTCGTGGGTTGGGGAGCGGGCGCGGGCGTCGATTCCTTCTTGCCGGAGAAAATCTCGTCCAGCTCATCCTCGAAGGACGAAGCTTGTGTCGCGGCGACCGATGCCGTCGACGAGGCATCGAACCGGCCCCTCGATCCGGACAGGAGATCGTCCACGTCATTGTCCACGGGACCCGGCGCTTCGCGATCCGATGACCGGGCGGCACCCGTTTTCGTACCATCTTCGCGCGGTCCGTCCTTCAAGGACTGGTTCAAATCGTCATCGACATCCGTTGTCGGGGTCGATCCAGGCGACTGGTCCGCCTTGGAGCGGTCCGATTTTTTTTCCGCCGGGGTTTCGAACCCATCCCTGGTGACGACGCTGGGAACCTCGGCTCGCGCTTCGTCACGATCAGCCGGCGCGCCCTCGGTTTTTGGCGGGAAAACGGTAAAAACATTCTTGCACCGGGAGCAGCGAACCTTACTCCCTTCTGGCGCGATCTGTTTTTCGTTCAGATTATACTTTGTGCTGCATTCTGGGCACTGTACGAGCATGGCATGTCCTTGAATACGGTCTTGGCCGCGTGCACTGCGCTCAAGGTAAATTCAGATGATAAATACCGTCCAGTTCCCGGAACTGTTCGGCGTAGTCCAGTCCATAACCGACAATGTAACCCTTTTCCAACGAAAACCCCACGAAATCAACCTGGATGTCCACCTCGCGCCGTTCGCGCTTGTCGATCATGGCCGCGATCCGGATGGATCTTGGGCTGCGTGCCTCCAAAACCTTGGTCAAGAATTTCATGGAGTGCCCGGTGTCGACAATGTCTTCCACCACCAGGACGTGCTTATCCTTGACGTCGATTTCCATGTCCTTGGAGAAGACCATCCGGCTTTGCCGCGATGTCTGGTCGGCATAGCTCGACAAGCGGACGAAATCCATGAGCGGATGAATGGTCAGATTCCGCATCAAATCCGTGAAAAAAGCGTAGGCCCCCTTGAGGACACAGACACATATCAGGGGCTCGTCACCGTATAGCGAGGAAATCTCCCGCCCCAGCTCCTTGGCTCGGGCATCGATCTGGTCGCGATCGAACAATTTGACAAATTCCATCCATAGCCTCCCTGGCAGCCGGAGCTACAATTCAATCATCATGGCCACTTCGTCGCATTCCGGGAACTGCGGACATTTCAGGCAATCCGCCCAGACCTTTTGCGGCAGAATGTCCTTGCTGACCTCGTCGAATCCGAGCTTGCGGAAAAAGGCGACCTGATAGGTCAAGGCAAATACCTTGTAAATACCAAAAGTCACGGCATCGCTGACACAGGCCTCCACCAAACGCCGGCCCAGGCCCTGGCCCTGGGCGCTTTCGATCACGGCCAGGGAGCGCACCTCGGCCAGGCCTTCCCAAGTGATGGCCAGGGCGCAACACCCGACCACTTCCGCTGCTTCCGTGTTCTCGACCACGAGGAAATCACGCAAGTGGGAATAAAGCTCATTGTAGGATCGGGGCAGAAGCAAACGCTTGTTGGCGCAGGCCATGAGCAGGCCATGAATGGGCTTGACGTCCGCCATGGTCGCTTTTCGCAGTACAAATTTTTCCATGGGTCAATCCTCGTGAAAACCAAATAATACAATCAGGCCGGAGTGATCCCGGCGCAAAGCCGGGTGGCCACGCGCACGGCCGCCACGGCGTCGTCGGCGTAGCCATGCGCCCCGATCAGATCGGCAAAAGCCTGGGTGACCACGGCTCCGCCCACCATGACCCGGCAGGACAAATTTTGCTCGCGCACCAGGCGAACCGTGTCTTCCATGCGGACCATGGTCGTGGTCATGAGCGCGGACAGGCCGATCACGGCGGCGTTGTGACGAATGGCGGCATCCACGATGTCGGCGGCAGGGACGTCCTTGCCCAAATCCACCACTTGGTAGCCAAAATTTCGCAACATCAGACAGACAATGTTCTTGCCGATATCATGAATATCTCCCTCCACCGTGGCCATGACAATGGTGGCCTTGGCATCCTGGCCGTCGCGCACCAACAGATGCTTGATGGAGTCGAACCCGGTCTGCATGGTCTCGGCGGACAGAAGCAGTTGTGGCAGAAAATATTCTTTTTTTTCGTACTTTTCGCCAACCACGGTGATGGCTGGGATCATCTCGCCATCCACCAAGGCAAAGGGATCCTCACCGGCGGCGACGCGGTCGCCCAGAAGATTCGCGATGCGGTCTTTCTGACCCTTGATCACGGCCACGGCAATGGGCGAGCCGTCATCAAGAGTGCTCGCGGCGGTCGCCGCCCCCGAGCTGGCCGCGCCTGGGGTCCAGCCGGCATAGCCGGCGATGAAACGTTCGGCCTGACGGTCCCGGCCGAGCAAAACCTCGGCCGCGGCCAGGTTTTCCCGGAGACGGTTGGCATTGGGGTTGGCGATGAACGAGGCCATGCCCACGCCCATGGCCATGGCCAGAAACGTCGAATTGATCAGTTCCCTGGCCGGCAGCCCGAAGGAGACATTGGACAACCCCATGGTCGCGGCCAGACCCCAGCGTTCGCGACAATGCCGGATCACCTCCAGACAGGCCTTGGCCGCCTCGGGCTTGGAAGACACGGTCAGGGCCAGGGCATCAACCAGGATCAGCCGCCGGGGGATGCGCAGGGCTTCGGCCCGGGCCAGCAGATCCTCGATAATGGTCAGACGCTCGACGGCGGTCACCGGCAGCTTGCGGCCCTTGAGAGGCAGCAGGATAAACGGCGCGCCATGATCCCGGCACACGGGGCCAAGCAGATCCATGCGGTTTTCCTCGCCACTGATGGAATTGACCAGGGGCGAGCCCGGATAGGCGTCAAGGGCCGCGCGGATGGCGGCGTCGTTGCTGGAATCGAGACAGAGCGGGATGGAAAAGGCGCTGGTCAGGCTCTTCACGGCCAGGGGAAGCATCCGCTCCTCGTCGACCATGGGCGCCCCGACATTGACATCGAGCAGATTCGCTCCCATGGCGATCTGTTCCTCGGCGTAGGTCAGGACGCGGCGGGTTTCGAAACGTTGCAGTTCCTCGGCCAGTTCGGCCTTGCCCGTGGGATTGATGCGCTCCCCGATGATGCGACAGGGTCGGTCGAACCCAAACTCCACCGCGGACGCGCGCGAGGTGACCACCAGGCACGGGGCCGGGTTGCGCTCGACCGCCGCCGCGGTTTTCCCCGCGACCAGGGCGGTCAGGGCCCGGATATGGTCCGGCGTGGTGCCGCAGCATCCCCCCAGGCACCGCGCCCCATCGGCCACCAGGGTGGACACCGTGGTCGCGAAGGGATCCGGAGGCAGGCGGAAAACCGTGGCCCCATCCACCAACTCCGGCAGGCCGGCGTTGGGCTCGATGAGCACGGGCAAATCGGTCACGGCCAGCATGGCCCGGGCGATTCCGATTAGCTGCTCGGGTCCAGCGCTGCAGTTGGAGGCGATCAAGTCCACGCCCATGTTGGCCATGGTCTGGGCAAAGACGGCCGGCGTGGTGCCGGTCAAGCTGACCCCGTCCTCGAAGGTCATGCTGATGCCCACGGGCAAATCGCAGACCTCGCGCGCGGCGACAACCACGGCCCGTGCCTCGGCCAGATCGAAATGGGTCTCGCCCAGGATCAGGTCCACGCCGCCGGCGGCCAGCCCCCGGATTTGCTCCTTAAAAACCTCGACCAGCTCCCGAAACGAAATATCGCCCAGGGGTTCGATCATCTTGCCGGTGGGGCCGACACTGCCGGCGACAAAAACGTTTTCGCCCACGGCCTGTCGGGCCGCGCGCGCCATGGCCTGATTCACGTCCTCGACGCGCAAACCACGGGGAAGCTTGAAGCGGGTCGCGCCAAAGGTATTGGTGGTGACCACCTCGGCTCCGGCCACGGCGTATTCGGCGTGAACCGCCGCGATGGCCTCGGGATGACGCATGCCGAACTCTTCCGGAGATTCCCCGGGCGCGAGCCCGCGACGCTGGAGCATGCTGCCCATGGCCCCGTCAAAAATCAAAACCGATCCACCTGCAAGCCGACGACGAAAATCCCGCATCCAGCAACCTCCCACTCTTTTCGCGGAAACCACACACCGTGGGTGAACGAAGTGACCTACTGAAAATCATTGAAAAGGACAAACAAAAACTCTATATGTTCAGACTTCGGAAATGCGAACCACGCGGCGACTTCATGGCGCGCGTAAACCCCACATTCATGCGGCGCGTGGCCATCACGGGTCACGAGCGAGCACATATCATGACCTTCACGCACCCCAAGGACGAAACACCCATCGACGAGCAACACGAAGCCGAGGAGATCCTCGATCCCGAGGACGTCATCGAACTGGTCGACGACGACGAACCCGAGACAGAACCCCTGGTCCTGGCCCCACCGCCGGCCCGACGCGATGTCGTGGGCCTCGACCCGTTGCATATCTATCTTCAGGAAATCAAAAAATTCCGCCCGCTGGAGCAGGACGAGGAATTTGATCTTGCCAGACGTTACCGGGACGACAAGGAAGAGCAGGCCGCCTTTGTTCTCATCACCTCCAACCTGCGTCTGGTGGTCAAGATCGCCATGGACTTCCAGCGACGCTGGATGAAAAACGTGCTGGACCTGATCCAAGAGGGTAATGTCGGTCTGATGAAGGCCGTGCAAAAATTCGACCCGGACAAGGGCATCAAGTTTTCCTACTATGCCTCGTTCTGGATCAAGGCCTACATCCTGAAATTCATCATGGACAACTGGCGCATGGTCAAAATCGGCACGACCCAGGCCCAGCGCAAACTGTTCTACAACCTGGGCAAGGAACGCCAGCGGCTCCAAGCCCTGGGGTACGATCCCGATACCTCGACCCTGTCCAAGAATCTTCAGGTGTCCGAAAGCGACATCATCGAGATGGGTCAACGTCTGGGCCAGCACGACGTTTCCCTGGACATGCAGATCGGTGACGATTCCAGCTACACGCCCATGGATTTCATCCCGGCCCTGGAAGCGGGCATCGAGGAGCAAATGGCGTCGGATGAAATCAGCACGCTCATTCACGACAATATCGACGCCATCCGGGCCGGTCTTAATGAAAAGGAACGCGACATCCTGGAACAGCGTCTGCTGGCCGATTCGCCCATCACCCTGCGCGAGATCGGTGACAAATACGGCATCACCCGCGAACGGGTACGTCAAATAGAGGCCAGGCTGCTCCAAAAAATCAAGCACCAGATGAGCACCACCATTCAGGATTTTTCCGAGGAATGGATCGAACATGAAAACTGAAATCCTTCGCCGCATCCGCCAGGAAAGCTCAGGGGTGACACCCGAAACCGTGCCCAGTTTCTACGCCGCCCTGAGCGCCGAACTGGCTTTTGCCCGGGATGCTTTTTTTTCCCATCCACTGATCATCCGCTGCCGCGAGGACGCGCTGCCCTTTCTCAATGATGGCTTCGGGCATGGCATCGCCCATTCCAAAAAAGTGGCCATCGAGGCCTGCGCCCTGGTTTTGGCGGACGGCGCGCCCATGGGCATGGACACGGCCCGTCGTCTGAGCCTGCTGGCCATGCTGGCCGGCCTGCTCCACGACAGCTGCCGCCTGGAGGGAGAACACGCCGCGCGCGGTGCCGAGCTTGCCTTGCTTGTCCTCCAGGACTATCCTCTTCTTGACCGTGAAAAGCAGATGATTTCCCGCGCCATTGGCTGCCACGAGGCCTTTTCCGAGCCAATCGGATTCGAACATGCCGACGCCCAACTCGTGGCCGACGCCCTGTACGATGCCGACAAATTCCGCTGGGGCCCGGACAATTTCATCACCACCCTCTGGGAGATATGCAACTACCAGGAATGGACCTTGGAACAGATCCTGGACAAATTTCCGACCGGGATGGAAGTTATCGCCTCGATTCAGAACACGTTCCGGACCCAAACCGGAAAAATTTACGGTCCGGAGTTCATTGACCTGGGGCTTCTCATGGGCAAAAAAATTTATCAAATTATTCAAACATATCACCAACAGAACGCCAGTTTCAAGCACGTCAATCCATGATCGCAACCTCACCAATCCGCTATGCGGCCTTTTTTTTCCTGATCCTGGCCATTGGCTGCGCCTCCCAGAAAGGCGTTCTTCCTCCTCCGCCCGTTCCCGCCACCACTCCGGAATCCAAGGATGCCCAGGCCATCTACAACTATTTGGCCTACCGCGAATACCTGCGCGACCAGGATCCGGCCCAGGCCATCCAATCCCTGGAGGTGGCCATCGAGCTGGCCCCGACCCCGGAACTGTACCTGGAGCTGGGCAATCTGTACTGGCGGGCGACACGCTTCGACGACGCGCACCAAATTCTCAAGGACGGTCTTCGGATCTTCCCCGACGCTCAGGTCCTGCTCCTGACCCTGGCCAAAACCTACGCCGCCCAAGGCCGTTTTGACGACGCGGTGCTGACCTTGGACGACTATCTCGAAAAGCATCCCGACTTGGTCGAGTTGGTTCACGAAGCCGCGGCCTACCGCATTGAACAACGGAATTACGCCGACGCCGTGGATCGTCTCATGGCCATCCCCAAGGGCAAGGTCACGACCGTGACCGGTTTTCTCCTGGGCAAGGCCTTTTTTGGCCTGGGCCTTTATGACCGGGCCATCGAGCATTTTGAAAAAGTGGTCGAAACCGATCCGGAATATTTCGACGCCTGGGTGGAAATGGCCCTGACCTACGAAGCCATCAAAAATTACGTCGATGCCGAGCGCATCTTCGCGGAGCTCCACGAAACCGGAGCCGACAATCCGCAAATCATCTTTCGCTTGGTGGATCTCAACCTCAAGCTCAACAACCCGGACAAAGCGCTGGCCTACGTCCTGCAAGCCCAGGATGACCAGACCCTGGCCCTTGAAGCCGCCAACCTTTTCCTCAACCAGGACTTCTACGACCACGCGGCGCAACTCCTCGATCCGCTGGCCGCCCAGACCCCGATTCCAGTCAACGCCCTGTTTTACCTGGCGGTGCTCGAATACGAAGGACGGGAGGACGCGGCCAAGGCCAGAGCCTATCTGGAAGCAATCCCCGAAGGCCACGCACATCATGAACGGGCCATGATCTTTCGGGTTCACCTTCTTTTTCAGGACGGCGAAAAAGACGCGGCCAAGGAGCTTTGTCTCCTGGGCATGAAGCTTTACCCGGCCCAAGTGGATTTTCCCGTGCTTCTGGCTGAAATCCACGAACACGCCAAACACTACGACCAAAGCCTGGACGTCCTGCTCAAGGCCGCGTCGGCCTGGCCCGGGAACTCCGCCATCACCTACCGTCTGGGTCTTGTTCACGACAAAATGGGCGATCACGATCAGGCCATGGTCATGATGGAAAAAACCATCTCCTTGAACCCGGAGCATGCCGATGCCCTGAATTATCTAGGGTACACCCTGGCCGATCAGGGCCGCGACCTGGAACGGGCCGTGGTTCTGATCGAAAACGCCATCCGCGTCGAGCCGGACAACGGATATTTCATCGACTCCCTGGCCTGGGTTTACTTCAAACAAAAAAAAATCCGACAAGCATGGCAGGAAATCAAGCGCGCCGTGCGTTTCGCGCCCGAAGACCCCGTCATTTGGGAGCATTACGGCGATATCGCCGCGGCCATGCATTTTCCTGGCGAGGCCCGCAAGGGATACACAAAATCCGTGCGGCTCAATGGTGAAAACGTGAATGCCGTCCGGGCCAAACTCGAAGCCCTGCGAGGACTCCAATGACCCGACTGTTGGGCCTGTTTTTTCTTTGTCTCGCCCTGACCAGCGCCTGCGCTCCCAAGATCCCCCTGGAAGATCGGAGTGCCGCCACCGAAATCTGGGCCTCGTTCCATCCAGAAACCCCGCCTGCGGACCAAATTCTGGCCCAATTTTCCCTGCATGTGGCCGGTCCACGCACCTCGGGCAGGCTGCTCGGCCACATCTGGGGCTATCCAGACTCGCTGATCCGCCTGGACCTGTCCTCCAGTACTGGCGGAGTCGTGGCCATGATCCGCGAAACGGCCTACCTCTGGGCGGCGTACCTCCCGTCCGAAAACAAGGCCTACCACCATGACGAGGCCAAAATGGGTCTGAACTTCTTCAAGATTCCAGTGCCCTTCACGGCCAGGCAAGTCGGCAGCCTGCTGAGCGGCGATCTGGGCCCGCTTTTGCCCGCCGTCCCCGCCAAGGAACAGCGCACGCCCGAAGGACGGTTCCGCTTTGTGTTCCGCACGGGCGACGTAACCAGTCTGGAAGCCACCGGTAACGGAAGCATGTTGATATTGCGAGGGAAAAAAGGCTGGACGCTGACCTGCGAAACCCCCTACGAAAACCCGGCTTTCACCGGGCGCCGTCTGTTCAAGAAATTCACGTTCGAATCCCCCCGCGACGGCAAGGCCGTGCTGCGGATCAAAACCCTGGAACAAGGTCACGGATGGCTGGCCGCCGACATGGATTTGCGGCCGCCCCAAGACACCGTCTGGATGCGCCTCGAATCAGGCGCAGTGAACAACTGACCCCCCACAATCGGAGACCATCGATGACAAACAAACTATTCCAACCCGTGGTGAATGGATTCAAGGTTCTGGCCAGTGAAACCAAATGGGTGTTTATCAAAGGCGTTCGGCGCTGGGAAATCAGACAAATGAAAAAACGCCTGTCCGAGGAATACCAAAACCTTGGAAAAAGCTATGCCGAGGCCCAGGCAAAGGGCGGGCTCTTCGACCCCCACTCCAGCGACAACGATCTGACGTTGAAACAAATCGTCTTTCTCCGAGAGGAAATCACCCACCTCGAACAGGATTTGGTCAACACGCGCGCGGAATTCGTCGCCAAACGCAACCGCGACGCGAAATCCGAGGATTAAAAGCATGCGTACCATCGTTTTCGGCTCCGACCATGCGGGCTTCACCCTCAAAGCACTTCTCAAGGAACATGTCGGCGGCGGCCGAGAAATCATTGATGTCGGCACCCATTCCCTGGACAGCTGCGACTATCCCCGCTTCGCGGCCGATCTGGCCCGCGAGGTTCTGGCCCGCCAGGCCCTGGGGATTCTCATCTGCGGTTCGGGTATCGGCGTCTCCGTCACCGCCAACCGCTTTCCCGGCATCCGGGCGGCGCTGTGCGCCAACGAATACATGGCTCGCATGAGCCGCATGCACAATGACGCCAACGTCCTCTGCATGGGCGAACGCATCATCGGGGTCGATCTGGCCAAGTCCATCGCGGACGCCTTCCTCGGCACTGCGTTTGAAGGCGGCCGACATCAGCGACGCGTGGACCTCATCGACACGATTTCCCAAAACCCTTGCGCCCGGTAAATTTGTTTTGCCCGCAATCATTGCACGAGAAGAGAAATGACCACTACTTCCATCCAGCTTGACCAGAAAGCCGTCCATGTCATCAAAGGCCTGATCATGGACACGGTTCGGACCTCCAACTCCGGGCATCCGGGCGGCGCCATGTCCTCGGCGGACTATGCCTACATCCTCTTCAAGGATTTCCTGAAATTCGATCCGTCGGACGCCAAATGGTTCAACCGCGACCGTTTCGTGCTCTCCGCCGGACACGAGTCCGCCCTGCTGTACGCGCTACTGACGCTGCGCGGCTGCCTGACCCTCGACGACCTCAAATCCTTTCGCCAGTTTGGCAGCAAAACACCGGGGCATCCCGAGCACGACATGACCGACGGCGTGGAAGCCACCACCGGTCCGTTGGGCCAGGGCTTTGCCATGGCCGGCGGCATGGCCGTGGCCGAGGCTTTTTTGCGCGCCTACCTGGATGCGGAAGTTGCCGGACACTACACCTATGTCCTGTCTTCCGACGGAGACATCCAGGAACCCATCTGTCTGGGCAGCGCGGCCCTGTTCGGGCAATGGGGCCTGGGCAAGCTCATCGTGTACTACGACAGCAACAAAATCCAGCTGGCCGGTCCCACCAGCCGGGTGGACACGACCGACCATAAAGCCCTGTTCGAAAGCATGCACTGGCAGGTCATCGAGATCGACGGCCACGACCACGACCAGATCCGGGCCGCCATCACGGCCGGCCAGGCCGAGACGACCAAGCCGACCCTGATCATCGGGCACACGACCATGGCCAAGGGCTGCGCCACCCTCGAAGGCAGCGAATCGACCCACGGGTCTCCTTTGTCCAGCGAGGAAATCACGGCCACCAAGGCCAAGCTGGGCTTGCCCGACGAAGAATACCATCTGCCCGAAGACGTGGTCGCGCACTTTCGAGCCAGGTTCGACAGTCTGCGCGCCGCCCGCGCGACCTGGGACAAGACCCTGGCCGCCAGGCTGGCCGACCCGACCTTTGCCGCCAAGTGGAAACATGCCACCCAACCTGTGTGCGAGAGCAACCTGACCTGGCCGGCGTATGAAACCGGAGCCAGCGTGGCCACGCGCAAGGCGTTCGGTGCCTGCCTGAACGCCATGGCCGAACAGCTCCCGATACTCATGGGCGGCTCGGCCGATCTTGACCCCTCCAATCAGACGGTCAAATTCCGGGAGTCGACCGGTATTTTCCACGCCCAGACCAATCCCCTGGGCCGCAATCTGTGCTTTGGCGTGCGTGAATTTCCCATGGCCGCCATTTTGAACGGTCTGGCCCTGCACGGCGGCATCGTTCCCTTTGGCGCGACCTTCCTGGTCTTTTCGGACTACGAACGAAACGCCATCCGCATGTCCGCCTTGCAGCACCTGCCGGTCCTGCACATCTTCACCCACGATTCCTTCTTTGTCGGCGAGGATGGCCCGACCCACCAGCCCGTCGAGCACGTCAGCGCCCTACGCCTGATTCCGAACCTGCTCGTGCTGCGTCCGGCCGACGCCCGCGAAAGCGCGGCCTGCATGTCCGTGGCCCTCAAACAGAAAAACCGCCCCTCGGTGCTGGTCTTTACTCGCCAGGGCCTGCCCGTGCTGGATTTGCCCGCGTCCCTGGAAGACCATGTGGCCAAGGGCGCCTATGTGGTTCTTGACCCCGAACAGGGCAATCCGGAAACGCTTCTCCTGGCCTCGGGGTCGGAAGTGCATCTGGCCGTGGAAGCGGCCAAGGCCCTGCCGGAGAAGAAAATTCGCGTCGTGTCCGTGCCCAGCATGGAACTTTTCGACGAACAAAGTCCGGAATACCGGGAGTCGGTCCTGCCGCGCGCCATCACCAAGCGAGTGGCCATCGAGGCCGGTCGAACCGATCTGTGGTACAAATATGTCGGTCTGGACGGCAAGGTCTGGGGCATCAACCACTTCGGCGCCTCGGCTCCGGCCTCGGTGCTCAAGGAAAAATACGGCTTCACCGCCGCCCACCTCATCGACTTCATCCGGGGTTAGCCATGACCGCCATGGAAGCACCACAACGCAATCTGGCCATGGATCTGGTCCGGGTCACGGAAGCCGCGGCCCTGGCCTCGGCCCGCTGGCTCGGCAAGGGCGCCAAGAATGAAGGCGACGGCGCGGCCGTGGACGCCATGCGCCTGTCCTTCAACAGCCTGGACATCGACGGCAAAATCGTCATCGGCGAAGGCGAAAAGGACCACGCACCCATGCTCTACAACGGCGAACGCGTCGGCACGGGCCGGGGCGCGGCCGTGGACGTGGCCGTGGACCCGGTGGAAGGCACCAACCTCCTGGCCTATGGCCGCCCCAACGCCATCGCCGTGGTCGGCACGGCTCCGGCCGGCAGTATGTTCAATCCCGGTCCCAGCTACTACATGAAAAAACTGGTCGTTCCGGCCCCGGCCAAGGGAGTGGTCGATATCGACGCCCCCATCGCCCATAACCTCGAACAGACCGCCAAGGCCCTGGACAAAAAAGTCGAGGACCTGGTCATCTTTGTCCTGGACAAGCCCCGACACAAAGACCTCATCGCCGCCATCCGTCAGGCCGGAGCACGCATCCAGCTGCACACCGACGGCGATGTGGCCGGGGCCCTCATGGCCGTGGACCCGTCGTCCTCGGTGGACATGATGATGGGTACCGGCGGCACGCCCGAAGGCGTGCTGGCCGCCTGTGCCATCAAGGCCCTGGGCGGCGAACTGCTGGCCAAATTCGATCCGCAGTCCGAGGAGGAGCGCCGGCGCGTGCTGGATTTCGGCCTGAACCTGGACGAAACCCTGAGCACCGACATCCTGGTCCGCGATGAAAACGTCTTTTTCGCGGCCACGGGCATTTCGGGCGGCACATTCCTGGGCGGCGTGACCTACACCGGCACCGGCGCCACGACCCACTCCTTGGTGCTACGTGGCCGAACCGGCACCATCCGGCGCATCACCTCCACCCACCAGTGGGACAAACTGATGCGCTTCTCGGCCATCAAGTATTGAAAACCTCACGAGAATTCCCGTCAAAAAGCCCTCGCCGGGATTCCGGCGAGGGCTTTTTTTGCGGAGAAAGACGTCCTGTCCGTCACATGGCGTACGGCAGACAGGTGACGATGTCCGGAAACAGCGTCAAAATGAGCACGCCCGCGAATGTCGCCAGCAAAAAAGGATAAATACCCCTGAAAATGGACTCCAGGCTGATGTTCTGCTTCATGGACGTGGTCACGCCGTAAACCACATAGACATTGATGCCCACGGGCGGCGTGATGACTCCCATTTCGGTGATGAGCACAATGATCACCCCGAACCAGATGGGATCGAAACCCAAATTCACGATCACGGGAAAAAACACCGGCACGGTCAGCATGACCATGGCCAGCGAATCCATGAAACAGCCGCCAACGAAATAGATGAGCACGATAAGTCCCAGAACGGCCATGGCCGGTATGTCCAGACTACCGATGAAGCTGGCCGTGGTGAACGGGATACGGGTCACGGCCAAAAATTTCCCGAAAACCACGGCCCCGGCGACCAAAAAAAGAATCATGCACGAAGTGCGCAGGGTCTCTTCCAGGGACTTCATGATCAACTTCACGCCGAGCTGCCTCCGGACAACGCCCATGACCAGCACGCCAAACGCACCCACCGAGGCAGCCTCCGTGGGCGTGAACCAGCCCTTGGACAACCCTGTCATGACCAGGCCAAAAATCACCAAGGTATCGATCAACCCTGTCAGGGACTTGAAGCGCGCGGACCAGGAATGAGCCGCGCAGGGCGGGCCAAGCTCGGGTCGGCGGCGGCAGGAAATCATGATGGCCAGAAGAAAAAGACCGGTCAGGAGCAAGGCGGGCAGGATACCGGCCACGAACAGTTGGCCAATGGATTGCTCGGTCAACACACCATATACGATCAGGACCACGCTGGGTGGCATGACCATGCCCAAGCCTCCGCCAGCGGCCACGGCTCCGGCGGCCAGACGATCGCCGTAGCCAAAACGCTTCATTTCCGGGATAGCCACTGTCGCCATGGTCGCGGCCGTGGCCGGACTGGAGCCGCACACCGCGCCGAATGCCGTGCAGCTGGTCACCGTGGCCATGGCCAATCCACCCCGGATATGTCCGAAAAAATGATGAGCCGTGGAAAAAAGACGACGGCTGATGCCAGCGTTGAAAGCCAACTGCCCCATGAGGATGAACAGCGGGATGGTGGTCAAATCGTAGGACACGAACACTTCGTACATGGCGCGGCTGAGCATGTTCAACCCGCCCTGGACCGAAGTCAGGACCGAAAAACCGACAAAACCGACCACGCCCATGACAAAAGCCACGGGCATGCGCGTGGTGAAAAGGACCAGCATAACAAGGATGCCGATCAAACCAATGGTCGCCGGGGTCATGACCGCCTCCATTCACCGACAAAGCGGACCAAGTCCACGGCCATGTACACCGTGGTCACGGCGAAACAGACCGCCAGGGCGTAGACAATATAATGCTCGGGCAGGCCAAGGTTGAGAGACACTTCCCCTGAAAAATGCTTGTCCCGTGCATAGACGCCCATCATGACCGTAACGAGAGCAAAAAAAAGCACGGACAACGTGTCACGGAAAACCTTGAGCACGCGCCGAGTCCGGGTCGAAAGCAACAGCACGAACACTTCCACGCCAATGTGCGTGCGGTGCTCGTGACCGTACGGCAGGCTCAAGGCAAGGGCCAGAACCGCCAAAAAGGCCACGATCTCCTCGGATCCGAAAACAGGGCTTTGACCAGCCCGGCCCACGACATCGGCCATGGTGACCAGAACCATGCCCAAGATACACAGGCTCCCGGCCGCGCGCATCGCGGCGCTCACCTGACGGAGTAACTTCTCGACAACGTCCACGACATGCTCCTTGAAGCAGAAAGGGCACGGCGCGCCGTGCCCCCGACAAAAATCAACCCTTCGCGAAGACCTATTGAGCCATGCTGGCGCGCATGAACTCGATCACGGCCTTGCCGTCCACGCCGACCTTGGCGCACTCGCCCTCATATTCCACAAAAATGGGCTCCATGGCCTTTTTCCAAGCCTGGGTCTCCTGATCGTCCATGGTCACGACGGCATTGCCGGATTGGCCCAGAAAAAAATCCAGCCCTTCCTTGTCGCTCTCGTCCCAGGCTTGGCCGTGCTTGGGAATCCATTCGGCGCTGACCTCGGTCATGGCTTTTTGGGCCTCGGGCGGCAAGGAAGCCCAGACATCCTTGTTGATGACCACGAAGAAGGTCGTGGTGTAGGCCACGGCCGTGGTGTCGGTCAGGTAATCGACCACCTCGCCCATCTTCCACCCCTTGTTCGTTTCCACCGGGTAGATCCCGCCGTTGACCACGCCCTTCTGAATGGACTGGTAGGAATCCGGCATGGACATGGCCACGGGGCTGCCACCCAGGGCAGTGATGACGCTGGCGCTGTTGCCCGTGGCCCGGATCTTCATGCCTTTCAAATCGGCCATGGTCTTCACGGGCTTGCCGGCCGTATGCAGTTTGCCCGGCCCGTGGGCGTGAAAGTACAGGACATGCACATCATCAAATTCCTTGGGCGTAAACTTGCCGAACACCGCATTGGCCACGGCCGTGGCCTGAACGCCGGAGGTATAGCCCATGGGCAGATCCACGCCGTTCATGACCGGAAACCGGCCCTTGGTATACCCCGGCGCGGACAGCCCGATATCGGAAATGCGCTGGACAACGCCATCGTAGCAATCCTTGGGTTTGGTCAGTGTGCCGGCCGGATAATACTCAATGACAACCTGTCCGCCGGAACGAGTCTCCACTTCCCGGCACCACTGTTCGGCCAGCTTGGACTGAATATGGGTCGGGGGGAAAAAATTGCTGTACGACAACTTGATCGGCTCGGCGGCAACTACCGCGCCGCCCCAGCCGCAAGCGCACACAAAAGCGATTCCAGTCATGATCCGCGCAAAAAAACTCATCGAAAAATCCTCCACGTAAAAAAACGACCGCGCCCCATGCGCGGCCGTCACGACTTTTTATTCATCTCCCGCGTTGGCCAGGGCCAATTTCATGGCCGCGCGCCGAAAATCGGCCCGCTCGATAGTTCCAGTGCCCAAAAGTGAATGGATGAGAAAGCCTTCGAACAAGGCCGTATTGAGCGCCCCAATCTTGCGCGCCGGGTAGGAACCGGTCACGTAAGGGCCAGCAATATCCTCGAAAATATCGTTGGAAAGGCGATAAATGGACTGGTTGAGCTGGGCGCGCAGCTCTGGAGTGCGCGATGCGTGGATGGTGAATTCCAGAAAAACGGAACTCCAGTTGCGGTCGTCGATCATGCCTTCCAGGAAGTCCAGGATATGCGCCATGACCTCTTCCAGGCTATGCGCGTCACGCAGGGCATTATCGCGCATCCGGCGGTACGACTGCATCTTGCCGGCAATTATCTCCAACATGATCTCGTCCTTGCTCGGCCAGTGCCGATAAAAATTGCCCTTGGCATATCCGGCGTCGGCCGTGATCTCGGCCACGGTCGTGGCGACAAAACCCTTGGCGGCAAAAAGCTTTTCCGCCGATTCCAGCAACTCGCGCTGGGTCTGAAGAGATTTTTCCTGCTGCTTTCTGGCCACGCTACTT
>RZYB01000014.1 GCA_009930495.1 Deltaproteobacteria bacterium | reverse complement strand
TGGGTGCGAAGGCGCTCAGGCACCAAGTTTTACCGTGAGGATGGCTCATGCTTGATTTTTTCGTCGATGCATCGCGTTGTGTCCAATGTGGCGAATGCGCCGCTGATTGTCCGGTGTCCGTGATCGATTTGACCCAGGGACTGCCCCGGATTTTGCCCCATAAAGAAGGCTACTGCATTGGCTGTCAGCATTGTCTGGCCGTGTGCCCCACAGCGGCGCTGTCCATTTTTGGCATTGATCCCGATACGGTGGAGTTGTGCGCGCCCCCAGCTCCTGATGTTATCGAAAATCAGCTCCGTGGGCGGCGCTCCGTGCGTCGTTTTCGGACAGAACCCGTGGATGGGGCTATTCTCGAGCGTCTTTTGCGGGTAACAGCCCATGCGCCCACGGGCAAGAACCAGCGTTCGGTGTATCTGTCTCTGATCGATGACCCAGGCGTCATGCAGGCCGTGCGCGAAAAAACCATCATGGGCATCCGTCAGGCCGCTGTTTCCGGGACCTTGCCCGAGGGTTTGGAGTGTTACGCCAAATTCGTGAATCTTTACGACCAGGGACAGGACATTATTTTTCGAGATGCGCCACATATGCTCGTGGTTTCCGCCCCTGCCGCCAGCCCCGCGCCAGAAGCCGACCCTTTCATCACCATGACCTACTTTGAAATCATGGCCAGCGCCTTGGGGCTGGGCGCGGTGTGGTGCGGATTCGCGGCCTGGGCCTTCGACCGGGTCGTGCCCAAATTACGGGACATGCTCGGAGTGCCCCCCGATCATCGTTCCCTGTATGCCATGATGTTTGGCTATCCCGCAGTGCGCTACGCCCGCGTGACCAAGCGCGATATCCGCAATGTGCGCCGCGTGACCATGGCCGATTTGGATTTTGCGCGATGAGCCGGCACATCCTGACTCGTCTGTGCGAAGGCGTGGTCGTGGCCGATGGCGCCATGGGCTCGTTTTTATTCGAACAAGGAGTGGACAGCGCCTCCTGTTATGATGGTTTGAATCTGACCGACCCGGATATGATCCGGTCCGTTCATTCCGCCTATGTTCAGGCCGGAGCCGAGGTCCTCGAAACCAACACGTTTGGGGCCAACCGGGTGAAGCTCGGGCGGTTTGATTTGGGCGACAAGGTTCGGGAAATAAATTTGCGTGGGGCCGAATTGGCCAGGCAATGCGCCGGGACGGGGCGGTTCGTGGCTGGCGCCATGGGTCCTTTGGGTCGCTGGGGCGAAGCCATGCCAGGCGTGGCCGAATTGGAGGAGATTTTTGCCGAGCAGGCCAGGGCCTTGGTCGAGGGCGGCGTGGATTTTATTATCCTTGAAACATTTGCCAGCTTGTCCTTGCTCCGAACTGCCCTGGCCGGGGTGAAGCGGGCCGTGAAAGTCCCCGTGGCCGCGCAGATGGTTTTCACGCAAGGCGGCCGGACCCATTCCGGGCGCGGCGCCATGCAATGCTGCCAGTCCCTGATCGAGTCTGGGGCCGACGTGGTTGGGTTCAACTGCGGTATTGGTCCCAAGAACGCCCTGGACCTGATTCGTGGGCTGGGGCGAATAGCTGTTCCCCTGTCCGTGCTCCCCAACGCGGGTTTCCCGGAAGTTCTCGGGGATCGACTTATCTATGCCAGTTCGCCTGATTACTTCGCTCGCCAGATGGTGGCGTGCGTCGCCCATGGCGCGCGTCTGGTGGGTGGGTGTTGCGGCACGGGCCCGGAGCACATCGCCGCCCTGGTTCGGGCTTTGGACGGGGCGGCGCCCGTGTTTCCGGTCGTGTCGCTCGTAGAGGAGGAAACACATCTTCCGTCTGCCGCGTCAAGCCGTTTGGCCGAGCGATTGGCGGAGGGCAAGGTTATTTTGGTCGAGTTGGATCCGCCCAAGCATCTGGACGTAGAACCCGTGCTGACGGCCGCCCAGGCCTTGGTCGATGGCGGGGTGGACGCGATCACGGTCGCCGAGAATCCTCTGGCCGTGCCCCGTTTGTCCAATATTGTTTTGGGAGGCATGGTGCGGAATCGAACTGGAGCCGAAGTTGTCGTGCATTTGACCGGCCGGGACCGCAATTTGGTCGGCATGCAGTCCACCATCATGGGCATGGCGGTTTCGGGGTTGCATAATATTCTGGCCGTGACCGGCGATCCGCCGTCCGTTGGAAGCGCGGAGCGGGTTTCCGGTGTGTACGATGTGCGTTCCATGGAATTGTTGTCACTGGTGCGGGGCTTCAATCAGGGGCGTAACCACTACGGCGATCCCATGCGGATTCCGGTCAATTTTTGCGTCGGTGCTGCCTTTAACCCCAATACCCGCAACATGTCCTTGCAAGTCGGGCGGATGGAAAAGAAAATCGCGGCCGGCGCCACATTTTTTCTTACCCAACCGGTTTTTTCCCGCGCCCGTGTGGACGAGATCCTGGAGGCCACGGCTCATATCGCCGTTCCGATTGTTTTGGGGATCATGCCCCTGGCCAGTAGTCGCAATGTGGAGTTTTTGCACAATGAGTTTCCCGGCATTGAAATCCCTTTGGAAACCCGCCAGCGCATGGCCAAGGCTGGTGATTCAGGCCAGGAAGAAGGCGTGGACATCGCCTGGGAGCTTTTGGAGTATGCGTGGGCTCATTTTGGAGGCGTGTATATCATCCCGCCCTTCAACCGTCACGCCGTGGCCTTGGAATTGGTAAGGCGCTTGAAAAAATAAGCAAAGGCCGGAGATCAAACCGGCCTTTGCGTTGCCACCCTTGGGGTTCGGTCACCCCCCGTCAACCCCGCCCTTCCGAAACACCGATCACGTATTGTTCCATGACCCACCCCTGGATTTCCTCGCCCTGGACTTCGACATAAAGCCAGCCAGGTTCGACCCCCAGAACCTTGAGGATCATGCCCTCCGAGACCTGGGCGATGACGTCCTCGTCCCTGTCCGGCCCATAGCGTACGTTGAGGACATCAATGTCCACCGCGACATGTTCCGGGTATTCCCGGGTTATGGTCCGCACGGGTTGAACCACTTCGTAGCCTGCTGGCACGCGTCGATAGTAGACATCGCCATGAACATAGTAGGTCAGGCCGGCGGAAATCACGGTTCGAAAGCCAATGGGCAGATTGACCACGATCAACCCCCTGGGCGGGCGGATCAGCACGAAGCCCTGGGGTGTCAGGTGATAATAGCGGCCATGGTGAAAGTGGTAGCGCTTGCCGTGATGGTGGAAAATGTCATGGCGGGGCGGCAGATGGTGAAAGACACGCGCCACGCGATGCGAGTGGTCCCTTCTGTCGCGGTGCCAATCCGTCCTTCGGTCATGGTGGATTTCGTGGTGCGGTTTGGGCTGTTCCCAATGTACGCGTTTTTCGCGCGAATAGCGGTCATCATGCCGTTTTCGTTCATGGTTATTGTGTGGTTCGTGCCGCTTGCGGTCGGGTTTGTCCGATGCATGGCGTGGGGAAACATTTCCGGGCTGCCGTGTATCTGGACGTCCGGGTTGATCGGAAAAGGAATTTTTTCGGCCAGGTATGCCCTGGCTTCGAGTGGACGTGTCTCGTCTGGGATTGTCTGGGCGTTGTCCCTGGTGGATGCCTTGCTCCGCGCGGTGCGATCTGGAAGGGGCATTTTGCCCTGGATTGGCACGGCGGTCATGAACACGAGATCTTTCCGCTCGTGATTCAGGCCGATGGCGTTCCGTGTCCGTGCGCAAAGCCGGGTTCTCGGGCTGGGTTTGTCCGCGACCACGGGGACTCTGTTCCCCAACGCCTTGCCGGCTTGGGTTTTCAAGACGTTGGCCAGGCCCGTTTTCCGCGTGAACCGGGCCGGGATATGGGATCGTTGCAATGGCGACGGCGAGAATCAGGATATGCTTGAACAAAGGAATATTCATGAAATCCTCCGGGTGTGGGCCGTGTTAAGCAAAAAGTCGGCCAGGCAGGAAATGCCGGGAAATGGACGCATTTATTTGTTCGGAGGTTTTGATGTGGACAGAAATTGATCATATCTCGCGAGTGGTCATCCCAGGAGCATGCGATCCGAAATGTCGGCATCGCGAAGACTTTGAAATTTATCGAGCAGGGACTCAACGGTCAGCCTGGATTTGTCCGCGCCGCGCGCGTCCAGGATGATTTGTCCTTGGTGCATCATGATCAGACGATTTCCAAGGGCCAGGGCCTGATGCATGTTGTGCGTGACCATGAGGGTGGTCAAATTGTGACCAGAAACAATTTGCGTGGTCAGTTTGAGAATCTGGGCCGCTGTTTTCGGGTCCAGGGCCGCGGTGTGCTCGTCCAGAAGCAGCAGGCGGGGACGGACAAGGGTCGCCATGATCATGGTCAGGGCTTGGCGTTGACCGCCGGAGAGCAGCCCGACGCGGTCCTTTAGCCGATTTTCTAGACCCAGCTCCAGGGTTTTGAGCCGTTCCGTGAACAGAGCCATGTCCGTCCGTTTGACTCCCCGGCCCAAGCCGCGCCATTGGCCGCGCTTCGCGGCCAGCGCCATGTTTTGGGCGATGGTTCCTCCGCTGAACGTGCCTGAAAGCGGATCTTGAAAAACCCGGCCGATGAACCGGGCCCGCTTATGCTCGGGCCAGGGGGTTACGTTCTGGCCGTCCACGAGGATCTGTCCCGAATCCACGGCATGGGTTCCCGCCAGGCAGGAGAGAAAGGTCGATTTGCCGGCTCCATTGGAGCCGATGATGGTGATGAAATCGCCTTCGGCTATGTCCAGCGAGAGCTCGCGAAGACTGTGCACCTCGTTGATGCTGCCACGATGAAAAAATTTGTTGATGGCGTTGACGGTGATCATCGGAAGATTCTCCGTTTGAGCATGGGCGAGGTCAGAGCCAGGACCACAAGGCCGGCCGTGATCAGATTCAGGTCGCTTGGAGTGAACGAAAACCCACCGATATCCGCCCCCAAGGCCAGGGCGATCGCTGTCCGGTAGGCCACGGAGCCGATAATGACCGCCATGCATGCCCGGGCAATGGTGGAAGTCCCCATCAAGGTTTCTCCGAGGATGACCGAGGCCAGTCCCGCGACGATGGTTCCCACGCCCATGTTCACGTCGGCCGCGCCCTGGTTCTGGGCGATCAGGGCGCCACTGAAGGCCACCAGGGCGTTGGACAGGCCCACGCCCAGGATGAGGACATTGTCGGTATTCACGCCCAGGGCCGTGATCATTTGCCGGTTGTCGCCCGTGGCCAGCATGGCTTGCCCATATTCCGTGCCCAGGAACCAGATCAGGGCAACGGTGATCAGCATGGCGACGACAAAAAAACAGCCCGGACCGAGCTGATACGCGGGAAGGCCCAGGCGTTCCAAATCCGTCAGAATGGACGGGGTGCCCAGCAGGGCGACGTTGGGTCCGCCCATAATACGGATATTGATGGAATAAAGGGAAATCATGGTCAGGATCGAAGCCAGGAGATGCAGAATTTTGAGCTTGGTGTTCAAAATGGCGGTCATGGCGCCAGCCAGAAAACCCGCGCCAGCGGCCAGGATCAACCCAAGATAGGGGCTGTGTCCGGAGGTGATCGTCACGGCGCAGACAGCGGCCCCAAGGGGGAGGCTGCCGTCCACGGTGAGGTCGGGAAAGTCGAGGATACGGAAGGTCAGGTAAACGCCCAGGGCCATGAGTCCGTAGAGAAAGCCCTGTTCCAGGGCGCCGAGAAGTGCGTAAAGAGTCATTGTCGTGGCGTGGTTGACATGGATGGAAAAAGCGCGGCTACCCGCTTGTCAGTGGCCCCATACATGGGGGCACGCGGGAGAACAAGCTGCGCGAGGCGGTTGAAAGGCCAGGCTGATGAAGCCTCGGGGAAGCCCGTGGCTTCATCAGATTTCAGGGCTGTATCCCTGATCCACGGGGAGGTTGCCGCCCGACGCGGCAATTTTGGCCAATTCGTCACAGCGCTCGTTTTCGGGATGGCCGGCATGAGCCTTGATCCAGACCAGACGTACATCATGGGTTTTGAGGAGCGGGATCAGTCGTTCCCAGAGGTCTCGGTTTTTGACGGGCTTTTTTCCCGAGGTTTTCCAGCCATTGCGAATCCAGTTCTGGATCCAGCGTTTTTCCACGGCGTCGCAAACATACCTGGAATCGGTGTGAATGGTGACGTGGCATGGTTTGGAGAGCTGCTCCAGGGCATGCAATACGCCACGAATTTCCATGCGGTTGTTGGTTGTCTGGCGATAGCCTTTGAAGAATTCTTTCCGGACGCCTTCCCAGATCAGGATTGCCGCCCAGCCTCCAGGCCCGGGATTGCCGAGGCTTGATCCATCGGTATAAATCGTGACTTCTGAATTCATCTTTTTTTGTTCCATGCGGTGCTCACCTCGCGCCCTTGTCTTGACCTAAGGGCGTGACTCTTTTACCTGTCCAGGTCATGAATTGGGATTGGGAAAAACTACAAGAAAAGCGGCAGAGGCAGTCTGGCCCCATACCTGGGCCGGATCTGGGTGATTTGGGAGAAAAAGTCAAGCAGTTCAAAGAGATAAAATTTCCAGGGTGGAAGATTGTCGTTATCGCGACCTTGGTCCTTTGGCTTGGCAGCGGCATTTACATCGTCGAGCCCGACGAGGTCGGCGTGGTCAAGCGCTTTGGCGCGTACAGCCGGACCACCGAGGCGGGCCCGCATTATCGGCTGCCCTTTCCGATTGAGTCAGTCGAGACTCCCAAGGTGACCAAGATCCAGCGGTTGGAGGTCGGATTCCGGGGAAGCGCGGTTTCAATGGCTGGCTCGGGCGGGAATATGCGTTTGGTGCCCGAGGAATCCCTCATGCTCACCGGAGATGAAAACATCGTCGATGTGCAGTTCATTGTTCAATTCCTGATTGATAACGCTCAAGATTATCTGTTCAACGTGGCCAATCAGGAAAAAACAGTCAAGGATGCCGCCGAGGCGGCCATGCGCGAGGTCATCGGCTACAACAAGATCGACTCGGCCTTGACCACGGACAAACTGGTCATCCAGAATGACACGCGGGCCCTTTTGCAGCGGATCTTGGACAGCTATCGAAGCGGCATTAAAGTCGTGGCTGTCCAGCTTCAAGATGTCCATCCCCCCAAGCAGGTTATCGACGCCTTCAAGGACGTGGCCAGCGCCAAGGAAGATAAAAGTCGTTTTATCAACGAAGCCGAGGCTTATGAGAATGACCTCATTCCTCGGACTCGGGGCGAGGTGGCGGCGATCACCAATGAGGCCAAGGCCTACAAGGAGTCGAAAATCCGGCAGGCCCAGGGTGAAAGCGCCCGGTTTTTGTCTGTGCTGACGGAATATCGAAAGGCAAAGGATATAACCACGAAACGGTTGTATTTGGAAACCATGGAAGAAATTTTGTCCCGTCCGGGGGTTGAAAAGGTTATTTTGTCCTCGGATTCCAGCCAGCGGGTTTTACCCTACCTGCCTCTTGACAGACTGGAGAAAGGTCTTGGCGTGACACAGCCCAAGGGAGGCGCGCAGTGAAAAGAATGCAATTCATCATTGCCGCCTTGGTGATTGGAGTGTTTTTTATGCTCCAATGTGCTTTTGTCGTCGATCAGACCGAGACAGCCATTGTTTTGCAACTCGGCAAGCCTGTGGGCGAGGAAAGCTACGCGCCCGGACTGCATTTCAAATTACCTTTTGTGCAGAATGTTATCCATTTTGATTCCAGAGTCTTGGAGTATGATGCGCCCGCTGCGGAAATCATCACCAAGGATAAAAAGAACATGGTCGTGGATAATTATTCACGGTGGCAAATTGTTAATCCGCTGCAGTTTTATCGTACAGTACGGAACATTCAGGGAGGAATGTCGCGTATAGACGATATTGTCTATTCCCAGCTTCGCGAGGCCTTGGGACGGTACCTCTTGACCGAGATCGTGGCCACCGAGCGTTCCACCATCATGGACGAAGTCACGACCAAGGCGAATGTTCTGCTCAAGGATTATGGCATCCGGATTATCGATGTCCGCATCAAGCGCACGGATCTTCCCCAGGAAAATCAGATGGCGATTTACGGTCGCATGCAAGCAGAGCGGGAACGCCAGGCCAAACAGTACCGCTCCGAGGGACGCGAGGCTGCGGCTCGGATCACCACCGCCGCCGACCGTGAGCGGGCGGTGATGCTGGCCGAGGCCCGGCGCGAGGCATCGGTGGAACGCGGTCAGGGCGAAGCCGAGGCGACCGCCATTTATGCTCGGGCCCTGGAACAAGATCCCGAATTTTACGAATTCATCAGAACCATGGACGCATACAAGAAGTCCGTTCAGGACGGAACGCGGTTGATTTTGAGTCCGGAAAATGATTTTTTTCGGTATTTACGCTGAGTTGTCATAGTCTTTTGAATAATGCGAGAGGCGGCCCCATGGGGCCGCCTCTCGCATTTTGTGCCATTTTTATTTCAAGGCGAATACTGCTCTTGGAAGCGCTGACTCCTTGCCCGCATGAAAATGGTCAAGATGGCCGCGCACCCAGGGATAACTCGGGCTTTGCTCAAAAAAACGGATACATGCCGGTGTATCAATCGAATTAGAGGGACTGCGCGTCTTCCTCGACCTGGGCCGCCATTCCACGGCGTTCATCCATGATTCGCTGGGCCAATTCCTGATCATGCAGGGCCAGGATTTGCGCGGCCAGCCAAGCGGCGTTGCGGGCGCCGACCTTGTCCAGGGCCAAGGTTCCCACGGGAAATCCAGGGGGCATTTGTACCGTGGCCAGCAGGGCATCCCAGCCGCCAAGAGCGGATCCGGTCACGGGAATACCCAGGACCGGGCGGATGGTCTTGGCGGCCACGGCTCCGGCCAGGTGCGCGGCGAGACCCGCCGCGCAAATGAAAACCTGTACTCCATCCTCCTCCAACTCGCGCACCAGCGCGGCGGTTCGTTCCGGGGTACGGTGGGCCGAAGTGATGGTGAAGTGGGAGGTGACACCCAGTTTGTCCAAGATTTCCACACAGGGCCGCACTGTTGCCTCATCGGATTTGCTGCCCATGAAGATTGCTACTTGTGGCATTCAGACCTCCGTAAGCCTTTGTCGGCGATATCGGTACGATAATAGCTGTTTTCAAAGTGAATCCGTTTGACGGCCTGGTAGGCCCGGTCTCGGGCTTCGGCCAGATCGGCGCCCAGGGCCGTGACACCCAGCACCCGACCGCCCGTCGTCACGGGCACTCCGTTTTCAAGTTTGGTTCCGGCCTGGAAAACATTGACGGTTTCCATGGTTTCCGCATCCTCGATGCCGGTGATGCGCATTCCCCTGGGGTACGCCTGGGGATAGCCCTTGGCCGCCATGACAACGCAGCAACTGGTTTCGGGACGGAACCGGACATGCTCGGGTTTGAGGGTTCCCTGAACACAGGACATCATGATCTCGACCAGATCGGATTCAAGCCGGGACATCAGGGGCTGGCATTCCGGATCTCCAAAGCGGACATTATATTCCAGGATCATGGGGCCGGATGTGGTCATCATCAGCCCCGCGTACAAAATTCCCTTGAAGGGATGGCCGATTTTGGCCAAGTGGTCCACGATGGGGCGGATGCATAACTCGGCCATGGCTGGATAGTCTTCCTCCCGCAGAACTGGAGCCGGGCTGTATGCTCCCATGCCGCCGGTATTGAGGCCCGTGTCGTTGTCTCCAATACGTTTGTGGTCCTGGAGAGAAGGCATGGCGACAATGGCGTGGCCATCGCAAAAAGCCAGAAAGGAGGCCTCCTCGCCCGTGAGGGCTTCTTCCACGACAACGGTCATCCCGGCCGGGCCGAAAATTTGCTTGATCATCATGTCGTTCAAGGCGTCCTCGGCCTCGGCCAGGGTTTGGGCGATCACCACGCCCTTGCCGGCGGCCAGTCCATCTGCCTTGATGACCAGGGGCAGGGGATGCTCGCGGACATGGGCGAGAGCCGCGGCATGGTCGTCAAAGACACGGAAGTCGGCGGTGGGAACGCCGGTTTCACGCATCATTGTCTTGGCGAAAGCCTTGGATCCTTCCAATTGGGCCGCGAAGCCGTCGGGGCCAAAGCAAGGGATGCCAACTTCGCGCAGCGCATTGGCCAACCCAAGAACCAGCGGCAATTCCGGACCGGCCACGACCAGATCGATGGCGTGGGTCACGGCATAATCGACGAGGGAGGGAACATCGCCGTCGTTGATGGCGACATTCCGGCCAACCAGGGCGGTTCCGCCATTGCCGGGGGCTATGTCCAGATTCGTGACCTGGGGATTTTGGCGAATTTTCCAGGCAAGGGCGTGTTCCCTGCCACCGGAACCGACTAAAAGTATATTCATAGGGCCTCCATGTAGGATGCAAAAGGGATGGCGCCGCCCTTTTTAGGGGCGGCGTTTGAAAAGTTTTTCCAAGTCGGCGATTGACCAACTGACCGCTACGGGGCGGCCATGTGGACAATACTGCCTGTCGGGCAATGAACGCCATGCTTCAAGCAGGGACAAGGCCTCGTCCGTGGTCAGGACATCCCCGGCCTTGATGGCCGCCTTGCAGGCCATCAGGGCCCAAAGATCATTCATGGATTTGGGTTTTGAGGCGAGCGTGTCCTCTAAAAATTCCTTGGCCTTGGCGGGTGACAGCAACGGTGGGGTAGCGTTCAAGAGCAAAAGTTGCGGGGTCTTGAGCTCCAGGGAAAAGCCCAATTCGGCAAGTTCAGTCCATACTTCCTGCACGAGATGCGTTTGGGAAGCATGCAGGTGGATTTCAAGGGGCATGAGCAATGGCTGGCGTTCCCCGCGAGAGCCTTGCTGGCGCAGGGCATCGAAAAGGACGCGTTCATGGGCGGCGTGCTGGTCGAGTAGGGACAAGCCATCTGGCGTGGCCAGGACAAGATAGGTTTGGGCAACCTGCCCAAGATAGTGGACGGGGGTGGTGTCCACGCTTTTGGATGACTGGGTGACTGGGGGAGGGCCAGGATTAGGAAGGGGCGGCACAGGGCTGGGCTCTGTTTGAAACAGCTCCGCCACGTTTTTGGTCGTGGCGAATTTGGGTGTGTCCAAGGGCATGTAGGCGGGGGTTTTCTCCCGAACGACGGCGTGTTCGTTTTCGAGGGGAAGGGACATCGGCAGCGGGGTAACCGCTTGCGAGGGAGGTGTCGTGCCCGGCATGGGGGTGGAAAAGGATCCGGAAGTCGAGGCTAAACGAACGTCCAGGCTGGCCAACACGGCTCGGCGAACAAAACGGAAGATTAGGCCTTCATCCTGAAAGCGGATTTCCGTTTTGGCGGGGTGGACATTGACATCGATTTCGTCGGCCGGGACGTCCAGGAAAACGAGGGCCTGGGGATATTCCTTGCCGAGAATGCGACCTCGATACGCTTCGCGTACCGCGCTGAGCATGGTTTTATCCTGCACTGGTCGCCTGTTCACATACAGGTAGATACGGTCCGCCCGGGCCTGGGCCGTGGAAGGATCTCCCACGAGTCCAGCGATGCGCAGAGGCCCTTCGGTGGTGTCGAATTCCGACATGGTGTTCAGGATTGCCCCTGGCCAGGCCATAGCAAGGCGCTCAACGAGGCTTTGCCCGGAAAGGAAGCGAAAAACCGTGCGTTCACCGTGCAAAAATTCAAAATCCACATGCAAATTGGCCAAGGCCATGCGCAGCACGAGTTCCGTGCACTTGCGCGCCTCCGTGGCTGGTTGTTTCAGAAATTTCAGCCGGGCAGGGATATTGGCGAACAGATCGCAAACTTCAATTTCCGTTCCCTGGGGCATGGCGGATTGGGTCTGGCGGATTTGCTTGCCGTGCAGCAGCTCAATGGTTGTTCCCTCGCCCATCGCCTGGGACGAGGAAATCCGGAATCGGGAGACGGAGGCGATGCTCGGAAGTGCTTCTCCACGAAAGCCGAAACTGTGGATGTTGTGGAGATCGTGAAGGCTGGCCAGTTTGCTGGTTGCGTGCCGGGTCAGGGCGAGCGGCAGCTGGTCGGCGGCGATGCCATGGCCATTGTCGCTGATTTTGATCAGTGATTGGCCACCATCGCGGATTTGGATTCGAATGCGGGTGGCATTGGCGTCCAGAGAGTTTTCGATCAGTTCCTTCAGGGCGCTGGCCGGGCGTTCCACAACCTCGCCGGCGGCGATTTGATTCTGAAGGTCTTCCGGGAGTAAACGGATTGCGCGTGGCGACGACATCAGCGACCCAGTGATCCCAATTGGGCGAGATTGAGTTGGATTCCAAAGCGCGTGTCCGTGTCCGTGTCGAGCCAATACGCTTCTGTCGAAAAGCACTGGTGGGAATATTTGAGGATGAATTTTTTTTCGAGATCCATCCCGTTTTCGTAGTCAATGCGATAGAGAAAGGCGGTCGACCACTGCGCGAACGGCGAAAAACCGCCACCAAATTCGGCTATGTGTTGTCGGTCCTGGTTCTGACGTTTATATTCGTCAATTTCCTCCAGAAAATCGAGTCCGAAAAAGCCGTACATGTTCCTTGCGTCATGAACATAAAGTCGGTGTTCGTGTTCGGTAATCATATTTTCGTAGGGAGAATACCACGATTTATTGCTTAGAGTCAGCCAAGGCGCCAGATTGGTGGTCAGATCCAGCAATACGTCGGAAAATGGCCGGCGAGCGTATTCGTCGAGGTCGTCGTTGCGGGACGCTTCCCGGAAATCATGACTTTGCTCAAGGCGGAGCCGGATCAATTCTGTGTAATTGTAAAAAGGGCGCAGCAAGCCTTGCTGGGCGGGGTCTGGCTGTAATCGTCCGGTTTTAGTCGTAAAAATGTTGCTTATGGAATACTTGAGCTCGTTGCTGGCTTCGATTCGGTCCATCTCGTCAAAATAGGGCAGGGGATCCTGGTCTTCATAGGGAATATAGACATATTCCAGGCGAGGCTGGAGAGCGTGCCTGAGTTTAAGCCATGTCGGACTGGTTTGATTGGACGACAGGGCGGTATCGTCATCAAGCGTGAACACGCGTGAAAATTCAGTATAGGCCGTGGCCGTGAAATCCGGCAGGGACCGCGTTGGGGCGCTATTGTCCTTGTCCACGCCTGCATCGTCATTTTCAAAACGTTGGATGAAATAGCCTGTTCCGCGCCATCCGACTTTGGGGATGACGCTGCCGTAATCAAAATGAAGGGGAAGGCCGAGCAGGGGATGAACGTCCACACGCGTGCCCGTCGTGCCATATTCGCGCCAGAAGGAAACCAGTTGGCTGGAGCCCTCCAGGGTGAACGGGCCGGCGGGGAGGTCGATTTGATACAGGTTGAGGTCGATTTCCGGGAGTCTCTGAATCGTTGGGTCGTGCGCGTGACCCATGCCCGGGTTATTGTTGTTGCTCGTGTAGGTCAGGTTTTGCGTGTACTCGAAAAGACCTTGGAGGCCGACATGGGCCCAGTTTCGGCTTAGCAACAGACGGTTGGTCCGGAGCTTGTTGTCCTTGTCTTCGATGTCTCGTCCAAAATGGTCCAGAAAGCTGTTTCTGCTTTTGCTGAAACCAGAGTAACCACTTGAAAATTCACGTAAATAGTCTTGGTCCGAAACGAGGTCGAGATCAACCTTGATGTTCCAGTCCGGGTGGATCAGATAGCCATCGTATTTTCCGCGCAACCACCAGCGTTCTGCGTTGGAACGGTCCATGCCGAGGTTGTCGGAATACAGCGATGACGTTTCCGTTGTCGCATCGTGCAGATAATCCAGATGCCAAATCCCCTGGGAATGGATATCCGGCGTGAGCCGGTATTCGGCGCCAAGCATGAGCCCCTTGCTGCCCATGAAGTTGGCATACAGGGTTACGTCTTGTTCCTCGTCGATAACCTGATAATAAGGCTGGTTATAAAAAATTCCCAGGCGGTCGCTGGTCCCGATTTCCGGCATGAGAAAGCCGCTTTGCCGCTTTGTTTTGACCGGGATGACGGCATAGGGGGAAAAAATGACCGGCTGGTCCAAGACCTGGAATCTGGGCGTCCAAAGATGGGCATATCCATCGATGGTGATGTCGCCGCGCGAGGTCTTTATGGACCACGCTGGCTGCTCGCCGTCACAAGCCGTGACCGTGGCTTCCCGAAATTCGTAAGTTTCCGGGCCGGTTTTTTTGAGTAATTCCCCGGAAAAATACATGTGGGGCTCGTCCATGAAGACTTGGCCGTCTTTAAGCCAGCCGACGTGGGTGTTGAGATCGAATTCGGCTTCATCCGCCCGCAAAAAATCGCCTTGAAATTTAGCGCGGATATTGCCTTTCAGATAGACCCATCTCGTTGCGTGGTAATACCGCGCATAGTCGGCTTTGATATAGTCCTTGCCGTGGTCGAGGACGACCCCGCCAAAGGCTTCGATATATTTATTGTCATGACTGGCGGTGGTTTTGTCGGCATAGAGGCGCCATGTGCTTGGCTGCTCCAAGTCGGTCGCGCTGGCGGATTCGAACAGCGCCGCGCAAAGGCAGATGCTCATGACTCCAAGAAAAAAAATACGATATAAGACGTTCATGAGGATATTTGGAAGAGTTGGGTGGTTGTGCGTGCCTGGATTATCAATTGTTGCGGTCAGGTAGCATAGGCGGTTGCAAAAGCATAGCCCGAACAATGGGGAAATGCGGGCCGAAATTCCAGAAGAGGGGGGTGTTTTTGGAACCACTGAAAGCATTGTGGATTTTATAACTAACTAAATTTATGCACTAAATACTATAAATTCACTTGTTGCTTTTTTCACGAACGACTTGACCTCAAAAGAGCCCTGATTTAAGAACGCCGCAATTCCGCGTAACGGATCTTTTTCTGTTTGCAAGGACTTATCGGTTTTTCAAACTTCCCACCGCCAAGGTTGCCATGGATCTGCACACGTTTTTGATTGAAAATCATAAGGGTATCGCCGAGCACTGGGTCAGTGCGATTTTTAAAACCTATCCGGAGGAAGGGGCGAAATTCTTTTCCGGATCATCCAATCAATTTGCCAACCCCGTGGGCCATTCGTTTCGCTCCAATGTCGAGTCGATGATCCTGACCCTGGCCAAGGGCGGGGATGTCGCGGATTGCGCCACGGCCCTGGATGGTATCCTGAGGATTCGAGCCGTGCAGGGTTTTCGTCCATCCGTGGCGCTGTGTTTTTTACCAGCCCTTAAGGAAATCGTGTTTCGGGAAGTCTCCAAGCATTATCCCGCGGAGTCCGTTGATGCTCTGTTGCATGACTGGAATTTGTCCGTGGACCGTCTGACCATGATGGGATTTGATTTGTATGTTGATTGCCGCGAGTTGCTGTGGAAGCAGAAAGCCAACCAGCTCTATAGCAGAACGCACAAATTGCTGGAGCGGGCCAACGTTCTCACGGACGAGGAGGTAGCGGGGTAGTGTCCGTTGAATATATTTGGAGTTAACCCTTTAGCGAGGTAAAAGGTACATGAAAGCTCTTTATTCCCTTTTCCTGGTCTTTGCCCTCGCGGCATTTGCCCTTGTGGGCGCCGGGGCCTTGGGTATGGAAAAAGCCTTTGGGCTGTACATACCCTTCCTGGCAGTCGCGTTTTTCGTGGTGGGATTCTGCATGAGGGTCGTGGATTGGGGCAAGTCGGCGGTGCCGTTTTGTATTCCCACGACCTGTGGCCAGCAGGAATCCTTGCCTTGGATCAAGCAGAGCACCATCGAAAATCCATCCACCACCGGTGGGGTAGTGATCAGGATGATTCTCGAAATTTTGTTGTTTCGGTCCTTGTTCCGGAACACCAAAATGGATTTTCACGAAGGTACCCGTGTGACCTACAGTTCCAGTAAATGGCTTTGGTTGGGAGCCTTGGCTTTCCACTATACATTTTTGGTAACTGTACTGCGCCACATGCGCTTTTTCACTGAACCAATCCCAGGATTCATCGCGGCTATCGAGTACGTGGACTCCATGCTGCAGATTGGCGCGCCAACTTTGTATCTGAGCAACATTATTTTTGTGTTGGCCTTGATTTATCTCTTTTTGCGGCGAGTGGTTGTTCCCCAGGTGCGTTTTATTTCCCAGGTTCAGGATTATTTTCCGCTTTTTCTTATCCTGGGTATCGCCTTGACCGGAATTTTCATGCGGTATTTCGCCAAGGTGGATGTTATCTCGGTAAAACAGTTGGCCATGGGGCTTGTGACCTTTTCTTGGGTTGTTCCCGAGGGCATTGGCTCTTTGTTTTACATCCATATTTTTCTGGTGTCCGTATTGCTGATATACTTCCCATTGAGCAAGCTCATGCACATGGGGGGTGTGTTTCTGTCCCCCACTCGGAATATGAACTGTGCATCTCGGAAGTACAGACACGTCAACCCCTGGAAGTTCGAGAACGTTCATTACCATACGTATGATGAGTACGAGGACGAATACCGGGAAAAGATGGTTGAAAAAGGAATTCCCGTGGACAAGCCTCTAGAAGAAGGAGCCAAGTGATGTCTGATCTGCCACGCCCAGAAGCACTTTTTGCCAGTGTCGACCATAATCCGCCCAAGGCCGATTGGATGGATGTCCCGGTGGAGATCAAACCCGGACGCTATTGCTACGCAGCCAATCCAGACAGCGTCAACTACGTGGGCTTGCCCCATGCCCGTAAGTGGAATCCTCTGGAGGATGATTGGAAACTGCCCGAGAATTGGCAGGAGATCATTTTCAATGGTATGCGGGAACGGCTGCAGAAATATCGTTCGTTTAAAATTTACATGGACATTTGTGTTCGGTGCGGTGCTTGCGCCGATAAATGCCATTTTTTCATTGGGTCCGGCGATCCCAAAAATATGCCCGTGCTGCGTGCTGAGCTGCTGCGATCCGTGTATCGTGGAGAATTCACGAAATTTGGCAAGATTTTGGGGCGCTTCGCGGGTGGCCGCAAGCTGACTCCGGATGTGCTCAAGGAATGGTGGTACTATTTTTTTCAGTGCACCGAGTGCCGCCGGTGTTCCGTGTTTTGCCCCTATGGCATTGACACGGCCGAGATAACCATCATGGGGCGCGAACTTCTGAATTTGGTCGGCCTCAATATCGATTGGATCGCCACGCCCGTGGCGAACTGTTATCGGACTGGCAACCATCTGGGCATCCAGCCGCATGCTTTTTTTGATATGATCGACTTTTTCTGCGACGATATCGAGGATATCACGGGTATCCGTCCGGAGCCGTCTTTCAACAAAAAGGGCGCCGATATTCTCTTTGTCACGCCGTCTGGCGACGTGTTCGCGGATCCTGGTACGTATACCTGTATGGGATATTTGATTTTATTCGAACATCTCAAGCGTGAGTACGGCCTCGATATCACGTGGTCGACCTATGCTTCCGAAGGCGGAAATTTTGGTTTCTTTACCTCGCATGAAACCATGAAACGCCTCAACTCCAAAATGTACATGGAAGCCGATCGGTTGGGCGTAAAATGGATTCTCGGTGGCGAATGCGGTCATATGTGGCGTGTCGTGCACCAGTACATGGACACGCTCAATGGCCCGGAGTTCCAGTCGCCCAAAATGGAAACGCCGGTAAATCCGATAACCGGGACGGTATTCAAGAATGCCGCCAGCACAAAAATGGTTCACATTGCCGAATTTACAGCTGATTTGATTAAAAACGGCAAACTCAACCTGGATAAGAAGCGCAACGCGAAAGTCCATCTGACCTGGCATGATTCCTGTAATCCCGCCCGAGGCATGGGCCTTTTGGATGAACCACGGTTCGTGGCCAAGAGCGTGGTCGAAAAATTCACGGAAATGCCGGTGGGCACTATCCGTGAGCAGACATTTTGCTGTGGTGGTGGTGCCGGCCTGAACGCTGGCGAAAACGACGAATTGCGAATGATGGGTGGATTGCCTCGTGCCAATGCCGTCAAGTATGTGCACGACAAGTATGGCGTTAACATGCTTGGCTGTATCTGTGCCATCGACAGGGCCGTGCTCCCTAACTCCATGCAGTACTGGGTGCCGGAAGTCGATGTTTGCGGCTTGCATGAACTGGTCGCCAATGCCTTGGTCATGACTGGCGAAAAAGAACGCGAGACAGATCTCCGCGGTGAGGATCTGCTTGGGGCGGAGGACGAATAATGTACGACAAGAATAAAATCCTGACAGGGCTTGCCGTGTTCGTGGTCTTCATGACCTATCCGTTTTGGAATAACATTGGCAGTGCCGCTTACAAGGCACCCGAGGTTGAAAAGCCAAAGATCGCCAAGGACTGTGTCGAAAGTGTCGCATACATGCGAACCGAGCATATGCAGATGTTGAATGAGTGGCGAGATGAAGTGGTGCGTGATGGAGTGCACGAGTATCATTCCAAGGCCAACCATAAAGTCTATATGAAGAGCCTGACGAAAACCTGCATGAATTGCCACGAGAACAAGGATCAGTTTTGTGACAAGTGCCATGCGACCGTTTCCGTGAACCCCTATTGCTGGGATTGTCATGTGGACCCGAAGGGGGAAAAGAAATGAACACTATGCGTCGGAACTTTTTGAAAGTAGCTGCCGTGGCCGCGTTGGGATGGGGGGTGCGCCCCGCTTCCAAACTGTTCGCCTCGGGAGGAGCCGAGCCAAGCGAGGGCGTGCTTTTTGCTTCGCGTCACACCGTGCATGCTGGCCCCAATGCCTTGAAAGCGCGTCGTTGGGCCATGGTCATCGATACCACCAAGTTGACCAAGGAAGTGGTGGAAAAGGTCGTGCAGACCTGTCATGCCATCCATAATGTTCCTTCCATCCCTGGAAACCAGAACATCAAATGGATCTGGGAAACACGCATGGACCATCTGTTCCTGGAAGATTTTAACGAATACCAACCAGCGGACAGCGCCCAGGCTGCTCTGGCTCTTTGTAATCATTGCGATAATCCTCCGTGTGTCCGTGTTTGTCCGACCAAGGCAACATTCCAGCGCGAAGATGGCATCGTTATGATGGATTTTCATCGTTGTATTGGCTGTCGGTATTGCATGGCTGGCTGCCCATACGGTTCGCGTAGTTTCAATTTCATGGACCCGCGCAAGCATCTGGCGCAAACCAATGCCGACTTCCCAACCCGTACGAAGGGTGTGGTCGAAAAGTGCGAATTCTGCGCGGAGCGATTGGCCGAGGGGAAACTGCCTGCTTGTGTCGAAGTCTCCGAGGGGGCGATGGTTTTTGGTGATTTGGCTGATCCTGAATCCGAAGTACGCAAGCTCCTGGCTGAGCGTTTTTCCATCAGGCGTAGTCCGACCCTTGGAACCAAACCGTGTGTCTACTATCTTGTGTAAGGGGTAAGCTATGCTCGAAAAAGCTATAACCGGAACGAAAGTATATTGGGGCTGGATCGCGTTCTTGCTCCTGCTGATGAGTGTTGGCGCTGCGTGTTACTGGCAGCAGCTTTCGCACGGATTGACCATCACCGGGATGAGTAGGGATGTTTCCTGGGGTTTTTATATCGCCCAATTTACCTTTCTCGTTGGCGTGGCCGCGTCGGCGGTCATGCTGGTGATTCCCAAGTATCTCCATGACTATCATAAATTCGCTAAAATTTTGATTCTTGGTGAATTCAATGCCGTGGCCATGGTAATCCTTTGTTTGTTGTTTATCGTTGCCGATCTTGGCTCGCCTCAGCGTTTGATGAACGTGGTTTTCCATCCGACTCCCAACTCGATTCTCTTTTGGGATATGGTTGTTTTGAACGGCTATCTTTTGATCAACCTCTTGGTCGGATGGGTCACGCTGGAAGCTGAACGCAAACAGATCGCGCCCCCCAAATGGATCAAATTTTTTATCTATTTGTCCATTCCCTGGGCGGTGTCGATCCATACCGTCACTGCCTTTCTGTACTGTGGCCTTCCTGGCCGTGGGTACTGGCTCACGGCGGTTTTGGCGGCGCGGTTTCTGGCCTCGGCTTTTGCCGCTGGTCCGGCTTTCCTCATCCTGGTGACGTATATCGCGCGCATCTTCACGGGTTTCAACCCAGGCAAGGATGTTCTGCCCACCTTGGGCAAGACCGTCGTTTATGCCATGTGCGTTAATTTGTTCCTGCTCTTATGCGAGGTCTTTACTGTTTTTTACAGCCAAATTCCGTCCCATATGGCGCATTTGCAGTACCTTTTCGCGGGATTCCATGGCCACGGTGTCCTGGTGCCCTGGATGTGGTCTTCCATGATCATGGCCGTGATTGGCATTCTTATTTTGCTCAGTCCAAAAAATCGCAAACAGGATAACATGCTGATTATCGGCTGCTTGCTGATTTTTGTTGGTGCGTGGATCGACAAAGGATTGGGAATGATTGGTGGCGGTTTTGTGCCCAATCCTCTCCATGAGATCACGGAATACGTACCGACACAGCTTGAGCTTGGGGTTTCCTTGGGAATTTATGCCACGGGCTTCCTAGTTTTGACCATTTTGTATAAGGTCGCCATAGGCGTAAAGCAAGAAATCGAGTAAGAGCTATTCCCGTAGCGGCTTTTTTTGGGTAGTTGCTGCGGGAACAGACTGAGTTAATGAGATAAAATTCAACGGCTATTTTGGTTTACATGCATTTTTTTCGCGTGTAGGGGTCCACTATCCTGCTCGCTGAAGCGAGACTATCACTGAATATCGGAGGTTGATCATGGGTTATTCGGTTACTGTTGACACTGATAAGTGTATTGGCTGTGGCGAATGTGTCGATGTCTGTCCGGTCGAAGTTTACGAACTGAAAGACGGCAAGGCCAATCCCGTAAACGAAGAGGAATGTCTTGGCTGTGAATCCTGTGTCGAGGTTTGCGAGCAGGGCGCCATCACCATCGAAGAAAATTAAGGTTTGGTAACGGGCGGTTCGCCATGGGCCGCCCGTTCATTTTTGTGCCACTGGACGTTTGATGATGACGTCGCCGGTATAGACTATCCCGCCTATTCATCTAGTTAGCTCTCATCATTCCAAAAGGAATATTCATGAATGTGGATTTAGGCCATTTTTTTTCAAAATATGAAGCGCTCGTGGCACAGGTTGATGCTGCTGTCCATACGGTGACCCAGCAGTATGCATCCGAAGTTCGATGTCGACGCGGATGTAGTGATTGCTGCCATGCTCTTTTTGATGTCAGTCTTGTCGAGGCAATGTATATCAATGCCCATTTTTCGGAGCTCAGCGAGACACGCCGGAATGAAATTTTGATCGAGGCGGATAAAGCTGACCGCAAGGCGCAGATTATTAAAAAGAAGGCGTATCACGATATTTCAACGGACCCGCGGGCGGATGTTTTGACTCAGGCCGCCAAGGAGCGGATCCGCTGCCCCTTGCTCGACGTGAACAATGAATGCTCGTTGTATCGGTGGCGACCATTGACCTGCCGCATTTATGGAATTCCCATGGAGATTGGTGGCAAATCTCATACATGCGGACTTTCGGGATTCGAGCCTGGCCGAGCCTATCCGTCGATAAAAATGGAACGAATTCAAGATCAGCTTGTTTCGTTGAGCAATCAAATGCTTGCGACCATCGGATCCAGCTACCAGGATTTTCAGTTCATGCATGTTCCTGTTTCAACCGCTTTATTGACCGTGTATTCGCATGATTTTTTTGGCGTCGATAAACAGGCGGAATCGGTGGGTACCGAAGCAGGAGCGGAAGATGCTTAAACCACAGTATATGACTCCGGAGCATGAAGCCCAAAAAAAGGCTATTTATGACTCGATGTCACCCAGAAGAAGAAAGTTTGTCGACCGGATTGGCTTCGATAAATGGAATCCTTTCGCTGAGCCGAAAGATCCCATTGAATGGAGGACAGACGGCACCAGACGAACCACGCAACAGCTTGTGCGGGACTTCTTGCAAGTGCATGCTCCTGAAGATCACAGTACCGCTTATGGAAGTGGCGTTTTGGAAATGTGCTTGGGCATGGTTAATGGAGACGAGCGTTATATCGCCATGTACGAATTTTCCTTATGGTACGCTCAGGAGCTCAAGAAATACAATATCGATATCAAAGAATATAAGCCTTAGGTGAATTCATGAAATCTTCCCCAGATTATGGTCCAAAATCCGTTGCTGCCTTGAAAGCGGCTTTGAACGACAACCCGGATTCCGCGGTTCTTTTTTACAATCTTGGTGTATCCTTGGTCGCGGAACGCAATTACGAAGAAGCTGAAAAGGCTTTTCGCGAGGCTATAAGCCTTGAGCCAGGCATTGCCGAAGCCTATGTTCAACTCGGTGGTTTGGCCATGAACCGTGGCGATCTCGATACATGTTTGGATATGAACAAGAAAGCCACCGAGGTGCGTCCTCGCTTTGCCGTGCCTTGGGGAAATATCGGGTTTGTTCATATGCAGCAGCAAAATCCCGACAAAGCCGTGAAGGCGCTTAAGCGGGCGATCAGCTTCGATCCACAATTCATTCAGGCACACACAACGCTGGGCAGTGCGTACTTGGCCTTGGGCGATCCCGAAGGGTGTATCATGCAATGCTCGAAAGCAATTGAAATCGAGCCGATGTTTGGTCCGGCCTATAACAACATTGGTCTTGCCTATATGGAGATGAAGGAGCCAAAAAAGGCGATACCATATTTTGACAAGGCGATCGAGACCGGTTTTGAAGTCGAAGCGGCTGTGCTCGATGAGCTCGCCCGTTATCGTGGGTAAGGCGGTGTCATTTTTGCAGGAATAGATTTCGGGTTGACAAGATAGAGGGTTTGTACGAAGGTTCACGAGCATAAAATTTTTAGAAAGGCTTGGAATTGTTACGAGGTTGAAAGTCGTGCGGTATGTAAATGCAAGCGCGATGACTGTACACGGTCTAATCTTTTAAGGAGGATGTGTAATGGCTAAACATGCGACCCCGTTGCTGGATCAGCTTACAAGCGGTCCTTGGCCGAGTTTTGTGGCTGATATCAAGGAGGAATCCGAGAGACGCCTTAAAAACGATAAGAACGTGGAATTTCAGATTCCCGTTGACGTTTGCGACGATCTGCTCGGCATTTTGGAGCTGTCTTACAAGGATGGCACGACGCACTGGAAGCACGGCGGAATCGTAGGTGTTTTCGGCTACGGCGGTGGCGTTATCGGTCGTTACTGTGATCAGCCCGAAAAGTTCCCTGGCGTGGCGCATTTCCACACAATGCGTGTCGCACAGCCCAACGGCAAATACTACTCGACTGAATTTCTCCGTAAGTTGTGTGATCTGTGGGAAATGCGTGGCTCTGGCTTGACCAACATGCATGGCGCCACGGGTGATATCGTTCTGCTCGGTACCACCACCCCTCAGCTCGAAGAAGTTTTCTACGAACTGACTCACAACATGAACAACGACTTGGGTGGCTCTGGTTCGAACCTGCGTACCCCCGCTTGCTGCCTTGGTGAGTCTCGTTGTGAATGGGCCTGCTATGATACGCAGGAACTTTGCTATCAGTTGACACAGGAATATCAGGACGAGCTCCATCGTCCCGCGTTCCCGTATAAGTTCAAGTTTAAGTTCGATGGCTGTCCTAATGGCTGTGTTGCCTCCATCGCGCGTTCCGATATGTCGTTTATCGGCACCTGGAAGGACGACATCCGCATTGATCAGGAAGCCGTGGCCGCTTATATTGGTGGTGAAATCCAGCCTAATGGCGGTGCTCATTCCGGTAAGGACTGGGGCCCCTTCGACATCCAGAAGGAAGTCATCGATCTGTGCCCGACAGAGTGTATGTGGTTGGAAGATGGCAAGCTGAAGATCAATAACCGTGAATGCACCCGTTGCATGCATTGCTTGAACGTCATGCCTCGCGCTCTGCGTATCGGTAATGATCGTGGTCTGTCGATTTTGGTTGGTGCCAAGGCTCCGATCCTCGATGGTGCTCAGATGGGTTCGTTGCTCGTGCCGTTCCTCAAAGTCGAGGAGCCTTACGACGAGATCAAGGAGATCATCGAGGCGATTTGGGAATGGTGGATGGAAGAAGGCAAGAACCGCGAGCGTCTTGGCGAGCTGATCAAGCGTCAGGGCTTGGCCAAGGCTATTGCGACCATTGGTGCTAAACCCATACCACAGCATGTACAGGAACCCCGCCACAACCCGTACATCTTCTGGAAGGAAGAAGATGTTCCTGGCGGCTGGGATCGTGATATCGCTGAATACCGTAAACACCATCAGAGATAAGAAGGGGGTCGACAATGGCTTTCGTTTCTGCCGGATATAATCCTGAAAAACCCATGGAAAACAGGATCACTGATATTGGTCCTCGTCATTTTTCCGATTTTCTTCCGCCCGTCATCGCCAAGAATAAAGGGCAGTGGCTTTGGCACGAGATCGTCGAGCCGGGCCTCCTGATGCACAAGGCCGAGAGCGGCGATGAAGTTTACACTGTTCGTTGTGGTGGCGCACGTTTGATGTCCGTTGGTCATGTCCGCGCTATCTGCGACATCGCCGATAAGTTTTGCGGTGGCCATCTTCGTTTCACCACTCGGAATAATATTGAGTTCATGGTCGAGACCCTCGAGGAGGCCAAGAAGCTCAAGCAGTATCTGAACGATCAGAAGTTCGAGGGCGGTAGCCACAAGTTCCCGGTTGGCGGCACTGGCGCTGGCATCACGAATATCGTTCATACGCAGGGTTGGGTCCATTGCCATACTCCCGCAACCGACGCCTCTGGTACCGTCAAGGTCGTCCTGGACGAACTTTTCGAGGAATTTGGACAGATGCGCATGCCCGCACAGGTCCGTATTTCCATGGCCTGCTGCTTGAACATGTGCGGCGCGGTTCACTGCTCCGACATCGCCATCCTGGGCTACCACCGCAAGCCTCCGATCATCGATCACGAATGGTTGGACAATTTGTGTGAAATCCCGCTGGCCGTGGCTGCTTGCCCTGTTGGCGCCATTCGTCCGACCAAGAAGGAAATCACCACTGAAAAGGGTGAGACCAAAACGGTCAACACTGTTGCCATCAAGAACGAGCGTTGCATGTTCTGTGGTAACTGCTACACCATGTGCCCGTCCTTGCCTTTGTCCGACCAGACTGGCGACGGTCTTGTTATCATGGCTGGTGGCAAGGTTTCCAACCGCATTAGCAACCCCAAGTTCTCCAAGGTCGTCGTGGCTTTCATTCCGAACGAGCCGCCTCGCTGGCCCACTTTGGCCAAGGTTATCCGTCAGATCGTCGAGGCGTATTCCGCCGACGCTCGGAAGTACGAGCGGTTGGGTGACTGGGCTGAGCGCATTGGCTGGGAGCGTTTCTTCGAGAAGACCGGTCTTGAGTTCTCCGAGCACATGATCGATGACTTCCGTGATCCGGCCTACTACACTTGGCGTCAGACCACGAACTTCAAGTTCTAGGCTTTACGTCAGAGATTATTCAATAGGGCCGGCGCAAGCCGGCCCTAAACCATAAGAGAGGCGAGCATGGCAGATCCCAAAGAGATCGTATTGGAGTACATCCAGTCCAAGTCTAAGCAAAAATCTAAGTTTTATTTCAATGACTTGGCTGCTCTTTTTCCTGAAATGAAAATGCGCGAAGCAAAAAAGCTGATCAACCAGCTTGTGACCGACGGTGTGCTTGAGTACTGGTCCAGTGGCAGCACCACCATGTATGGTGTTCCCGGGAGTGGAAAGCAGGCGCATACTGAAGGCGAAGATTAAGATTTTCTGATGCCAGCCTCTGTTCTGACGTGTCCCCGGATACTCGTTGCCGGCCTTGGTGGCGGTTCCGGCAAGACCATCGTCAGTCTGGGACTTGCACGCGCCTTCATTGAGCGAGGCCTGAGAGTTCAGGCCTTTAAAAAGGGTCCAGATTATATCGACGCCAAATGGCTGAGCTTGGCTAGCCAGAGCGAAACGACAAATCTGGATCCTTTCTTGTTGTCTTCCGATGTCTTGCGGAATCTGTTTTTGTCCCGGGCACGGGGAGCCGATCTGGCCCTGCTCGAAGGCAATCGCGGCCTCTATGACGGCAAGGACGTGGAAGGTTCCTGTTCCTCGGCCGAGCTTGCCAAACTCTTGCATTGCCCTGTTATCGTCGTGGCGGATTGCACGAAAGTCACCCGCACCATGGCCGCCATCATCCTCGGCCTGACCTCCTTCGATCCGCTTGTTGACATTCGGGGCGTCATCCTCAACCGCACGGCTGGTTGTCGTCACCAGAATATCCTGCGGGATTCCATCGAGAAATACACGGACGTGAAGGTGCTCGGCATTTTGCCGAAACTCGCCCAGAATCCCATCCCCGAACGACATATGGGTCTCATTTCCGACGCCGAGCACGAGAACGACCCCTTTGCGACCATCGCCGATTGCTTGCGCGACAACGCCGATCTCGATGCCTGCCTTGCCATTGCCCGCTCCGCTCCGGTCTTGTCCACCGAATTTGCTTCTCTGTATCCGGCCCCGGAATCAGGTGCGTCCGTACGTATCGGGGTGGCTCGTGATGCGGCGTTGTGGTTCTATTATCAGGAGAATTTTGAGGCATTGCGGCACGCCGGAGCCGAGCTCGTGGAGTTTAGTCTTCTTGGTGATCCGGCGGTACCTGATGTGGACGCCATCTATATGGGAGGGGGATTCCCCGAAACCATGGCCGAACGCTTGGCGGAAAACGTCACCATGCGAGGCTCGGTAAGTAAATTTGTCCACGAGGGCATGCCGGTTTACGCAGAATGCGGCGGGCTCATGTATTTGAGCCGTGATTTGGTGTACGAGGGCTCAAGGTATCCCATGGCCGGTATTTTCCCCTTGACCGCCAAGATTTTTTCAAAACCCCAGGGCCATGGGTACATGAGTTCCGAGGTCGTCGCATCAAATCCGTTTTATGCGCTAGGGACTCGTCTGACAGGGCATGAATTCCATTATTCCCGTTGTCTTGACTCCGACCGGATTGCTTCATTTGTTTTCCACGTCGAGAGGGGTCGGGGAATGCTAACTGGTCGCGATGGTGTTCTTTTCCGCAACTGCTTGGCTGGATACACCCATATGCACGCTTTGGGCCGTCCAGATTGGGCCTTAAATTTCGTGGCGGCCGCGCGTGAGTTCCGGGCCGCGCGGTTGCGGGGCACATCATGTCCGGATATTCGTCTGATTTCTACTTCTTGACCTTTCGAAGAATCATTACTAGTAACTATTCTCGAAAGTAAAGGAGGTTAATCATGGGACAGTTGAGAGAATTCAAAGATTTGACCATTGATTGGGATATGACACCCGAGGATGCGGTGGCCATTTATCTCGAGTGGGGAAATAATGGCTACCGAGGCGGATACCAAAATGCTGTTCGGGGAAAAGAGGATTTTTCCCATTATTTTGTGATCAACACGTGGAATGCGCATCCAACGGTTACCTTGTTGTATCGCAATTCCGATGGCGCTCAGGAATTGGCAGAACTGCCATTGCCTGAAAAGCTGGCCAAAAATTTTTTGCATGGGGTTTATCATCATAAAGGTGTCTATCCCGTGAATTCCGATGTAAAAAAATGGCTCGAAACCGAGTTGTATCAGTAAACTAAAGTGTGAATAGGATAAAAAAGCCGGTTTGACCGGCTTTTTTTATTTTTGCTTTCTGTTTTATTTGTAATATTTTCTTCGTTCAAGTTCATTCCTTGTGCCATATTTTGTGAATTTGTTCGCTCAACATCTGGAGTTTTCATGTCCCGAATTTTTTGCCGCCGATGCGGCACGTGTTGCCGCAAGGGTGGTCCTGCTTTGCATGCCGATGATGCCGATCTGGTTGCCGAGGGGCATATAACACTGCGCGATTTGGTGTGCATCCGGCAGGGAGAGATTGCGGATGACCCGCGTGGGGGAGGGCTCATGCCCATTGCCACTGAGTTGATCAAAGTGCGCGGCCGGAATTCCACCTGGGCCTGTCGGTTTTTTTCTCCGGAGGAATCCGGCTGTACGATATACGCGGTGCGGCCCTTGGAATGCCGCGTCCTTTCGTGCGTTGATCCTTCGGCCCTTTTTGCGGCGATGGACACTCCATATCTCCATCGTTTTGATTTCGTGGAGCGGGATTCAGCTCTTGGTGCATGCATTTTGGAGCACGAAAGGCAGTTCCCGATGCTCCCGGCCGTGCAGTTGGCGCAAAGCTACCGACAATGCCAGGATGGCGCAGTTCGAGCGGAATTATTGGACGTGGCGCGGCGCGAGTATTATTTTCGTCAGGCTTTCGCCGATCGGGTATGCGCTCAGGACAACGATCTGTGGATTTATTTTGGTCGTCCGATGTGGATGGTTTTGTCGCCGCTTGTTCCGGCCCTGAAAGAATGTGATTTATGGTGATTTTTGGCGTCAATTTGTTGACTTGTGGCCTCGGGGCATTATCTTTCCCCGAACATCGCGAGCATAAAGGAGTGGTACTACTTTGGAATATAAAGATTATTACAAATTGCTCGGCGTGGCCAAGGGCGCAAGCCAGGAAGAGGTCAGCAAGGCTTTCAAGAAGCTGGCCCGCAAGTACCATCCGGATTTAAACCCCAACAATCCGGATGCGGAAAGCAAGTTCAAGGAAATCAACGAGGCCTATGAGGTCTTGAAAGACCCGGAGAAGCGCAAGCTCTACGATTCTTTGGGTCCGAATTGGAAGGAAGGACAGAATTTCCAGCCGCCGCCAGGATTCGAGAATTTTCAGTTTCGTTCCGGTGGATTTGGTGGAGGTGGGGATTTCAGCGACTTTTTTGAGACCATCTTCGGAGGCGCGGGCGGTTTTGCTGGCAGCCGTTTTGGTGGCGATCCTTTTGGGCGGCCCATGCGTTCTCGGGGGCGGGACGCCGAAGTGCGTCTGACCCTGACCTTGGAAGAAGCCTACCGAGGCGGGCGTAAGACCGTGTCCCTGCAGGAGCAGGTGCGCGGCGCGGACGGCATGCCCCGGGTGCAGCAGAAGACGCTGGAGGTGAACATTCCGTCCGGCATCAAGGATGGCGCGAAAATTCGTCTGGCCGGTCAGGGCTCGCCCGGCCAGGGTGGCGCCCCAGCGGGAGATCTGCTGTTGCAGGTCGGCATTGCGGAGCATCCCCTGTTCCGGCTCGAGGGCGTGAACGTGCTTCATGATCTGCGTCTGGCTCCCTGGGAGGCCGTTCTCGGGTGCTCCGCGCGCGTGCCGACCCTGGACGGCCCGGTGGACATGACCATCCCGCCCGGCGTGAGCAGCGGGCAGAAGCTGCGTTTGGCGGGCAAGGGTTTGGGCAAGGGCGCGTCCCAGGGCGATCAGTTCGTGCGCATTGGTATTCGTTCGCCCAAGACCCTGACGGATCGCGAGCGCAAGCTCTGGCAGGAGTTGTCCGAAATTTCCACGTTTCAGGCCAGGTAGGAGAAGGGCATGACCATTGTGCAAATTCATGAACACGG
>RZYB01000013.1 GCA_009930495.1 Deltaproteobacteria bacterium | reverse complement strand
TTAAGGGGCCGGGGCCCCGAAACGGCGGTTCAGGGGACGCGCCTTGCGGCGCGGGCCGACGCACGGAAAAAACGCCATCTCAGACCGCGGCCAAAATGCCCTCCCCAAGACCGGTACGCAAAAACTCACCGGGATTGCGGTCGACCATCTCCTGGCACTCGACGCAATACCGGGCGCTGGGCATGGCCAGGAGGCGCCGCTCGGCGATAAACTCACCGCAGAGTTCACACAGTCCATAGGAATCATTGTCGATGGCCTTGAGGGCGCTCTCGATGTCTTTCAGCAGGGAAATGTTGCGGTTGTAACGAATCATGTTCCAATCTTGCGACGAGGCAGTGAAGGCGCGATCGGCCAGATCCGGCTCCACATCCCGGCCCTGGCCCATGGCCTCGCGCAGGCTCAGATTTTCGGCCGTGATTCTGGCGTGTTTGTCCCGAAGTTGCTGTTCAAGTCCGTGATGCGTCATCTTGGAATACGACATGGCAAGCCTCCTGGTTGTGCAACCCGGCCCACCCGGACCCATCCGGACAGCCAGGCCGCCCTATTGCGATGAAGGCACCCTAGACACAACCCGTGACGGATTAGCGACAACAGCGAGGACATTCCACGACAAGAAGCCGGCGGGGCGGCCATCGTTGGACAACCGGCATGCAGTCCGCTAAGGCGGGGACACCATAATCAATTCGGAGGTTATATGTCGGAAAATATACTGGATGGAGCCATCTTGCAGCGGGACAAGGAAACCTACGCCATCGTGCCGCGCACCCCGGTCGGCCTGATCAGCCCCGAAGTGCTCGACGCCCTGAACACCGTGGTCAAGAAATACGCCATCCCCATCGTCAAGATCACCTCGGGCCAGCGCATCGCCCTGGTCGGCATGAAAAAGGAACAGCTGGCCGACATCTGGAAGGATTTGGGCACGGACATCGGCCGGGCCACGGAACTGTGCGTGCACTATGTCCAGGCCTGTCCGGGCACCTCGGTCTGTCCGTTCGGCGTCCAGGACTCCCTGGGACTGGGCCTGGAAGTGGAGGAAATGTTCAAGGGCTTCGAACTGCCGGCCAAGTTCAAATTTGGAGTTTCGGGCTGTCCGTTTTCCTGTGGCGAAGGTTTGGTGCGCGACATCGGCATCACCGGTTCCCGCAAGGGATGGAATGTCAGCTTCGGCGGCAACGCCGGGGCCCAGGCCCGCATCGGTGACATCATCGCCAAGGACCTGACCAAGGAAGAGGTTTTGGCGTTGGTCAAAAAACTCCTGACCTTCTACAAGGAAAACGCCAAGAAAAAGGAACGCACCGCCCGGTTCGTGAATCGCGTCGGCATCGACGCGGTCAAGGTGGCGGTACTGGGGGAATAGCGTCCTCTTTCCATCGCGACACAGAGAAAGCGCCTGTGGACGCTTTTCAATCGACAAACCCCCGCCATGATTTTCGGCGGGGGTTTGCGTTTGAGACTTCGAAATGCCGGTTTTGTCCAGGCCAAGGCCTTGGGCACGGCTACCCACCAGGGATCGCGGCCGGCCCTTCTTCGGCTTCAGGACCACGTAAAGGTTTATACCCACCGACGCGAACACTTTTCATTTTATTGACGTCCACATTCAGTAAGCCTAATGTAATTACATCCTATACAGGAGGACGTCATGACCACCCTCATCAAAATCGGCAATTCCCAGGGCATCCGCATTCCAAAGGCCCTCATCGAACAGGCCCGGCTTGCGGATACGGAACTGGAATTCAAGGTCACGGACGCGGGACTGCTCATTCGTCCCGCCAACGCGCCACGCCAGGGCTGGGCCGAACGATTCGCCCATGCGGAGGAAGAACGCGCGGCCCATGACACGGACCAGGAATGGCTGGATGCGCCGCTGACCGATGATAAGGATCTGGCATGGTGAGCCCGGACATCCACCGTTTCGAGGTTTGGTTGGTGCAGCTCGATCCGACCCAAGGGGCAGAGATCAAAAAAACACGGCCCTGCGTCATTCTGTCTCCGAACGAAATGGCCGCGCTGCGCACTGTCATTGTCGCCCCCCTGACATCCCAGGGCTTCGCCTATCCAACCAGAATTCCTTGCACATTTCAGGGCAAGAACGGATTTATTGTTCTGGATCAGCTCCGGGCCGTGGATAAAACACGACTGGTCCGCAAGCTCGGCGTCATTTCCTCCGAGGAACAGGCGCGAACAACAGCCTGCCTCCAGGAACTCTTCGCCATGTGAAGAAGAGCGCGGTCAGGCCCCGAGCAGCCGTTCCGCAACCAGCCGCTCCATGGCCGGGTCGTTTTCCAGGGTTGGCAGCACGACGAACTCCACGCCCGGATAGGCCCCGCGCAACTCCGCGATCATCGATGGAATGTCCTGCTCGATGTGCACGCCGTTGTACAAAAAATACTGCATGACCACGATCCGGGCGCAGTCCTGGCCAACCAACACGCCAACCTGATGGGCCAGGGTCGGTTCGCCCAGCGAAAAAAACGCGGGCAGCACGGTTGCTCCCGGCACCATGGCCGCGACCCGGCCGACCATGGCCTCGAAAGACCGCCCCACCTCCCGCCGCCTGCTGCCATGCCCAAGCACGATCATTCCCGTCTTCATGAACAACCTCCCAGAAAAAAAAAGGCCGCCCGCGCCAACGAGCAGCCCTACGTGACGCGCCGCGCCGGCTCAATGTTTATGGTCGTCGTGGGTCACGCCTTCGTGTCCATCGTGGGTATGCTCGTGGTCATGATCGTGAGGATGGGAATGGACCATGTCCCCGTGACTGTGCTCATGTTCGTGATGAACCACCGTGACCGACGTCGTGCCACGCTGGCACCCGCAACCTTTACACATACGCACCTCCATATTGGTATTTCCGCAAACATTTCGACACGGTTGGAAGCTACCTTTTTCAAAGACAAATGCAAGCGCCAGATCGATTGCACTTTTTTGCATGAAAAGTGCAAATATGTGCAAACAACACCTTCGAAACCACACCACGAAAAATATAACCACTTGAATTAAAAAGTTCCGTCTTTTTGGCACGAGCCATGCTTATTCTTTCTCGAACCAACGACGCATCCTACCTCCATGGTGCGACAGGAGCTGACATGATCGGAAAACACCTCATCCTCGCCCTCCTCGTCCTGATGATGCTTGGCGCCAACGCGTGGGCTTATCAGGGCATGAAGCCCGGTACCGGACACTACCAGGGCTTCATGGCGGACCTTTCCCAGGAACAACAAGGAAAGGTCCAAAAATTGACCGACGCTCATCACGAGCAGCTTTTTGGCCTGCAAAAAGAACTCAACGCCAAACAGGCCGAGATGGACGCCCTCCTCGCTGTCGCCCCCCCCGACAGAGCGGCCATCCTGAAACTGGTGGACGACATGAACGCGTTGCAGGCCAAGAAGAACATCCTCAACATCGAGTACCGCATCGACTTGACGGAAATCACGGGCAAGCCCCTCCCCATGAATTCCGGCAAGGGGCACGGTCCCGCGGCACCCTGCCCGGGCCAGATGCCCGGACCTGGCGCGCCTTCCAGCGGCACGCCGCAAGGTCCGGGAGTCAAGCCCGGCTCCCCACAGGGTTCCTGATCCCATCGTCTCTCCCCTCCCGTATTGGGCAAAGGCCGCGCCACGCGGCCTTTGCCTTTTCCACGGAGCCCTCGCATGGAAATATTCCTGCCCTCCCGGTTCAATAGAACCATCATGGTCGCCACCCTGGCCGTGTTCGTCCTGGGTTTGGCCTTGAGCTTTTCGACCTGGCGAAACCTTCGCCACCAGCAGGAATCCTTCCGCGAACACGCCCTGGTCACGGCCAGATCCATCGCGGCCGGCATTGAAATCACCCTCCGCCGCGAACTGCGCCTCCCCGCCGGCGCCCAAAACACACCGGACACGGCCACGCGCCTGCACCGGGCACTGGCCCGAGACCTGCTCAAAGACTATATCACACGCACCGACGCCCGCTTCATCGGCATCTACAATCCGCTTGGGCACATCCTTTTTTCGTCCCACGACGACCCGAAATCCATCAACTCCCAGCTTCCGACCATTGCCTGGGAAAACATGGGCAACACGGGTGAATGGAGCGGGGAAATGAACTTCGAGGGGCGGCCCATCCTGGTCCTGGGGCGGCTGAGCCATCTGGCCATGGCCACCCTGTGCCCGGACCCGACCCTGCCCTGTCCGCCGGAAAACCAGCCCCCCCTGCTTCTGATCGGCGTGGACATGGGCCAGCATCTGGCCGCCTTTGGCAAATACCAGCGCACGGCCATCCTCCAGACCGGCTACATCCTGGCCGTGACCATCGTGTTCTGGATTCTGCTCATGGGCTTCCTGCAACACTCCGACCAGACCCAGCGCCTGCGCCGCCTGGAGTCCTTCAACGCCCGTCTTCTGGACAACATGCCCGACGGCCTGTTGACCCTGGCCCGCGACGGCACGATCCTGGCGGCCAACCCGGCGGCGCGGGCCGTGTTCGGAGGCGGCGCCCTGGCCGGGAAGCCCTTCGCGGCGCTTTTCTCCAGCCTGGGCCTGACCCTGGACCAGCTCCCGGATCAGGAATGGACGACCCTCAAAACCGGGGGCAAGCACCTGGAAGTCCTGCAACTCCCTCTCAAGGACGAAACCAGCCAACGCCTCATCCTGGTTCGGGACAGAACCGAATTGGCCGGCCTGGAGCAGGAGCTGCACCGCAATGAAAAACTGGCCGCGATCGGCCGCATGGCCGCTGGCGTGGCCCATGAAATCCGCAATCCGCTCTCGGCCCTGCGCGGCTTCGCGCAATTTTTCTCCAAAAAACTGGCTGGCCGGGACCCGGAGGAGCTCTATGCCCGGACCATGGTCCAGGAGGCGGACCGCCTGAACCGGGTCATCACCGATCTGCTCTTTTTGGCCCGCCCCCGGCAGCTCCGGTTCCAGGCCGTGAACCTGCCAACCCTGTTCCAGGAGCTGGACACCTTGCTGGCCATGGACCTGCGCGGCACGAATTGCCGCCTGGACAGCCAGGCCCAAACGGACGCCATCCAGGCCGATCGCGACGCCCTGAAACAGGCCCTGATCAACCTGATCATGAACAGCGTCGCCGCCATGCCCGAAACCGGCGGTCTGATCCACCTACGCGCCGAAGCCACCGATAACGGAGTCTGGATGCGGGTCATGGACAATGGCAAAGGGATGACCGAAGAGGAACGCAGCCACGCCCTGGAGCCGTTCTTCACCACCCGCGACCACGGCACCGGCCTGGGTCTGGCCATCGTGCATGCCATCGTGCGCGAGCACGGCGGCGACATCGACATGAAATCAACCCCCGGACAGGGCACCACCATTTCCCTTTTCTTCCCGGCGACCCCGTCCCCCACCAACGAGCGAGAACAGGCATGAACACGACAACCGTCCTCGTCATCGACGACGAACCAGCCCACCGGCTCATGGTCCGGGTCGTGCTCGGCGACGCCGGCTTCAAGGTTCTGGAGGCGGACAACGGCCCGACAGGCTTGAACATTCTGCGCACCAAGCGCGTCGATGTTGTCCTTCTGGACATGCGCATGCCGGGCATGACCGGTCTGGAAGTGCTGCACCGCCTGCGCGAGCAGGGCGGTTTTCCACCGGTGATCATGCTGACCGCCTTCGGCAATGTCGGCGGCGCCGTCGAAGCCATGAAAAGCGGCGCCTTCGACTACCTGACCAAGCCCGCCGACAACGACGAGCTTCTGGCCGTTGTCCAAAAAGCGGCCGAGCATGTCCGCCTGACCACGGAAAACCGGGAACTCAAAAAACAGCTCGGATCATTGCGGCAGGCACCCATCATCGGGGACAGTCCGGCCATGCGCACCGTCAACGAGCTCATCGAACAGGTCGGCCCGAGCGAGGCCAACGTGCTCATCCTGGGAGAATCCGGCACGGGCAAGGAGCTGGTGGCCCAAGGCCTGCACGACCACAGCCAGCGCAAAAACGGCCCGCTGATCAAGGTCAACTGCGCGGCCCTGCCCGAAAATCTGCTGGAGAGCGAACTTTTCGGCTACGTCAAGGGCGCCTTCACCGGCGCGGCCAATGACAAACCAGGGCGATTCCAGTTGGCCAGCGGCGGCACCCTGTTCTTGGATGAAATCGGAGAGCTGCCCCTGGCCTTGCAGGCCAAGATCCTGCGCGCCCTGCAGGAGCGCGTCGTGGAGCCTCTTGGCGGCATTACCCCCGTGGCCGTGGATGTGCGTTTCATCGCCGCCACCAACCGCGATTTACCGACCATGATCGCCGACGGCACGTTCCGCGAAGACCTCTATTACCGCCTGAACGTGCTGGAAATCCGCATCCCCCCCCTGCGCGAACGGATCGAGGACATCCCCCTTCTGGCCAGCCATCTCCTGGACAAGCTCGGCCGCAAGAACAACAAGCCGGTGCGCGGCATGACCCGTGGTTTCCTCGATCTTCTGTGTCGCCACGAATGGCGCGGCAATGTCCGGGAACTGGAAAATATCCTGGAGCGCTCCCTGATCCTGTCACGCGGCGACGCGTTGGACGAACACGACCTCCCCGATCATCTGCGCGACCGCCCCATTCACGGCCATGGTCTGGCGGCCACGAGAGGTAATCCGCTGGAAACGGCCGAACGGCAAGCGCTGGTCGAAACATTGCGCAAACACGACGGGCACCGCGCCCGCACGGCCCAGGCCCTGGGCATCAGCCGCCGCACCCTGCAATACCGGCTCAAAAAATACGGACTGACTTCCAGATAAAAAAACGCCGGCCTCGACAGAAACCGGCGTTTGTGACGCGAAAGACCGAAACCAGAGGCCTACACGCCGCAGGCATCCTGTAAATACTTCGTGCGCAGATTGCGCGTGACCAGCACCGGGCAGGTCGCCTCCTCCAAAACTCCGGACACCACGCTGCCCATGACCACGCTTTCCAGCTCGGACATGCCGCGCGAGCCGATCACAATGAGGTCGCAGTCCAGTTCTTCCTGCACGTTCAATATCTCATAGTCCGCCCGGCCGGGACGGGCCAGAAGCTCCACCTGCAGACCGCACGGCTCCAACATTTTTTTGTATTCCTCAAGCAGGGCCATGGCCTGGGTCTGGGCCTCGTGGCGCAATTCCTCGGCCTCGTCTCCGCCGATGGTCATGGTGATGGGCTCCCAAACATGCAGCAGATAAATCTTGGGGCTCCTGGAATTGACCAAGTGCGCGGCATACAAGGCCGCGTTCTTGGACGACGCGGAACCGTCCACAGGCACCAAAACGCGTTCAATTTTAATCATCAGTATTTCTCCCTGGCGGCCGTGCCGCCACTGGCTCACGGATTAGAAAAAGAGCAGGGTCGTCAGTATGAAACACGGAATGAGAATACCCACGGACCAAGCCATGTATCCGAAGAAACTCGGCATCTTGATCCCGCCGGATTCCGCGATGGACCGGACCATGAAGTTGGGGGCGTTGCCGATATAGGTGTTGGCGCCCATGAACACGGCACCGGCCGAAATGGCCATGAGTGTCTCCACGTGCTCCATCAGAAACGGTGCGTCGCCACCAGCGGTGTTAAAAAACACAAGATAGGTCGGGGCATTGTCCAGGAAACTGGACAGGACTCCCGTCAGCCAGAAATACATGGCATTGTTGGCCACGCCATCCGTGGAAACCAGGGCGATGAGACCACTCAGGGCTCCGTCCGCGCCAGCGCGCAGAATGGCGATGGCCGGAATCATGGAAATGAAAATACCGGCAAAGAGCTTGGCCACCTCGCGGATGGGCTCCCAATCGAATTCATTGCGACGGCGGATTTCCTGGGGCGTGGTCTTCAGGCTGATCCCCGCCAGGACAAGAAGCAGAATGTCGCGGGCAATGTTCTGCAGCTCCACATGCACTTGATAGATGATAAAACCGCCCTCGGGCTTCCACATGCCGCTCATGAGCACGCCGCCGACCACGCCGGCCAAGAGCAGAAGATTCTGCCCGCCCTGGATCCGCAACTTGCCATCCTTGCCGGCATCCGGAGACTCGGGTTTGCCTTCCTTGCCGAACAGCACCGTATCAATGACAAAATACAAAGAAAGCAAAATCGCCGAGTTGACGACGAAAGGAGCAAAAAGATGAACCGTGGTCCAAAAAAAGGACACGCCCTTTAAAAATCCCAGAAAAAGCGGCGGATCACCCAGCGGCGTCAGGCTGCCACCAATGTTGGCCACCAAGAAAATGAAGAAGACAATGGTGTGCACCTTGTATTTGCGGTGGGAAATCGCCCGCATCAACGGCCGGATAAGCAGCATGGCCGCGCCGGTGGTTCCCATCCAGCTGGCCAGGAGCGTACCGATCAACAAAATCACAGTGTTCACCACCGGTTTGCCGACCAACGATCCGCGCAGACACACCCCGCCGGCGATGGTGAAAAGCGAAAAAAGAAGAATCAAAAACGAAAAGTACTCCAGGAACATCGTGTGGACGACCTGGTACAGGGCCAGTTCGAAACCATGAAAAACGGCGAAAGGCACAAGGTAGGCAACGCTCCAGAAAGCCGCGACCTTGCCATAGTGATGGTGCCAGAAATGAGGCAGCGCCAAGGGCATGATGGCGATGGACAGCAGCATGCAGGCAAACGGGATAACCCATTGCGGGCCAAGTAGCTTGCCGATTTCCTCGGCCTCGTGATGCAGGTCTCCAGCCGAAGCCCAGACATCGGGCAAAAGCCCAAAAACACCCACGCCGATGGCCGCCAGGCAAAAAATCCAGACAAAACTTTTTCGCATCCGACGTTCTCCTTTTGAACCGCCATGAAAAAGGCGGCCCGCTTGTTTGCAGGTTGAGGGCATCAGCACCGATGCCCAGCCACTACGTGAACCAACGCCGCCGTGAGAAAGGCCACATCATCGTCCTCCATAATGTACGGAGGCATGACATAAACGAGGCGGCCGAATGGACGGACCCAAATTCCGTGGTCAACAAACGTCGCTTGGATTTCAGCCATGCGCACGGGATTCTTCAATTCAACCACGCCAATAGCCCCGAGCACGCGCGTGGCGGCAACATAGGGAATATCCCGGCACGGGGCAAGGCCAGCAGCCAAACATCGTTCTATTCTGGCGACATTGGCCAGCCAGTTCTCCCGGAACAGCACATCGAGCGACGCACGGGCCACGGAACACGCCAGGGGATTGGCCATGAACGTCGGACCGTGCATGAAGACACCGGGCCTGCCCTGGCATACGCCTTCGGCCACGCGGGCGGTCGCCAGGGTCGCGGCCAGGGTCATGTAGCCGCCGGTCAGGGCCTTGCCCAGGCACATGATGTCCGGACTGACGCCGGCATGCTCGCACGCGAAAAGTTTGCCAGTCCGCCCGAAGCCCGTGGCAATTTCGTCGGCAATGAACAGCACATCGAATTCGTCGCACAGCTCCCGCACCCGGCGCACGTACATGGGATGATAAAAATACATGCCACCCGCGCCCTGGACCACGGGCTCCAGAATCACGGCGGCGATTTCTCCGTGATGGCGTTCCAGGGCATCGCGCATGGGCCGGATATCGGCCTCGTCCCAGTCCTCCCCAAATCGGCATCGGGGGCGGGGAACAAAAACATGCGCGGGGAGAACGTTCGCGAAGAGATCATGCATGCCGCCCACCGGATCGCACACGCTCATGGCCGCGAAGGTATCGCCGTGATAGCCTCCACGAATGGTCAGAAGCCGCTTCTTTTCCGGTCGGCCCCGACAAATCCAGAATTGAAACGCCATTTTGATGGCCACTTCCACGGACACCGAACCGGAATCGGCCAAAAAAACCTTGGTCAGCGGCGCGGGCGTCATGTCCAGCAGCGTCCGACACAACTCCACGGCCGGAGCGTGGGTCAGCCCGCCGAACATGACATGGGCCATGCGGCCGAGCTGGTCCGTGAGGGCGGCGTTCAGCACGGGGTGGTTATAGCCGTGGATGGCCGCCCACCATGAGGACATGCCATCAATGAGTTCCCGGCCATCGGCCAGTTTCAAGCGCACGCCAGAGGCCGAGACGACCTCGTATACGGGCAGGGGAGTAATGGTCGAGGTGTAGGGATGCCAGAGGTGCTCCCGATCAAAGGCGAGAATGTCGTTCATGCTGCATTTTCAAAGCGGGTTATGGGGAATTGCGCTCCCCCGCATCTTGGGCTAGCGCCCAAGTCGCGCGAGGAAACACATGACAGCTATACCACCAGAGTTTGATCTTCAATCCTATGATTTCGACCTGCCCGAGGCCCTTATCGCCCAGGACCCAGCCGAGGAGCGCGGCACGTCGCGCCTCTTGGTCCTGGACAGGACCACGGGCGAAATCCGGGAAGCCATGTTCCCGGATTTCGCCGACCTCCTGCCCGAGGGCGCGGTGCTCGTGGTCAACAACACCAAGGTGCTCCCGGCCCGGCTCATCGGCCGCAAACCATCCGGTGGCCGGGTGGAATTCCTGCTCCTGACGCCGCTGGCCCTGATCACGCCCGAATCCGGCCCAAACGGCGCCTTCGAGGCCGAGGCCGAAGGCTTGCTCAAGGCATCCAAAGGGCCGCGTCCAGGTGAAACACTGCACTTTCCAGGCATCGACATGGTGGTTCTGGAAAAAGGCGAATTCGGCCGGGCCCGCGTCCGCCTGACCTGGCGCGGGGATCTGGCCGCGCATTTCCTGGACCAGGGGCACATCCCCCTGCCGCCCTATATCCGCCGTGAAGACAAGACCGAAGACAGATCCCGGTACCAGACCGTCTATTCCCGCGAGGACAAACTCGGCTCCGTGGCCGCGCCCACGGCCGGGCTGCACTTTACTCCGGACATCCTGACGCGGCTTGAATCCAGAGGAATCACGCGGGCCGAGGTCACCCTCTATGTCGGTTACGGCACCTTCAGCCCGGTCCGGACCGAGGACATCCGTGACCACGCCATGCACGCCGAATACGCCGAGGTCAGCCCGGAAACCGCCGCGCTGCTGGCCCAGGCCAAAACCGAGGGCCGACCCATCGTGGCCGTGGGCACGACCACGACCAGGGCCGTGGAAAGCATGGCCACACGTCTTGGAACCATCGGAGCGTTTACGGGCTGGACGGACATCTTCATCCACCCCGGATACCGCTTCAAGGTCGTGGACCAGCTGGTGACCAACTTCCACTTGCCCCGCTCTTCCCTAATCATTATGGTCGCCACACTCGCGGGCAGGCGACGTATTCTGGATGCGTACAGCCATGCCGTACGCCGAGGCTTCCGTTTCTTCTCCTACGGCGACGCCATGTTCATCCGCTGACCCCGCGTTCTTACGGGACCCAGGTCCCACGCACCGTCATCCCCCCTGTGGAGGTTTCCATGCCAAGCAGAGTCGAGTTTCGGGAAGACCGCTGCAAGGGCTGCTTGCTCTGCACCGAGGTCTGTCCGGCCGGCATCATCCAACAGTCCAACCGCTTCAACCAGAAAGGGTACAAAGTGGCCGAGGTCACCCCGGAAAACATGGCCAAATGCAAGGGCTGTGCGTTTTGCGCCATGATCTGTCCGGACTACGCCATCAATGTCTTCAAGACGGAATCCGGAGGCAAGGCATGAGCGCACCCAAACGTATTTTCGTCAAAGGCAACGAAGCCATCGCCCGCGGAGCCATTGCCGCTGGCGCCAAATGCTTTTTCGGCTACCCCATCACCCCTCAGAACGACATTCCGGAATTCATGTCCTCGGCCATGATCGAGGCCGGCGGAGATTTCGTGCAGGCCGAAAGCGAGGTCGCGGCCGCGAACATGCTCCTAGGCGCATCGGCCTGTGGCATCCGGGCACTGACGTCTTCATCCAGCCCTGGCGTGTCCCTGAAACAAGAGGCCATCTCCTACATGGCCGGCTGCGAAGTACCCGGCGTCATCGTCAACGTCAGCCGGGGCGGCCCAGGTCTGGGCGACATCGGCCCGTCCCAGGGTGACTATTTCCAGGCGGTCAAGGGTGGCGGCCATGGCGACTACAAATTGCTGGTGCTGGCCCCAGGCACGGTTCAGGAAGCCTACGACCTGACCATCAAGGCCTTTGATCTGGCCTTCAAGTACCGCAATCCGGTCATGGTTCTGGCCGACGCCATCATCGGCCAGATGAAGGAGCCGGTCGTGCCGTGGGTGCCCGAAAACCGCGATCCGAACGAAGGTCAGGACTGGGGCCTTGGAGGCGCCCAGGGACGCGCCCCGCGCCTGATCAAATCCCTGTTCCTGGACGATGGCGCCCTGGCCGAACAGAATTTGAAGCTTCAAGCCAAATACCAGGCCATGCGGGTCGAAGCCGACCAGGAAATGTTTTTGACCGAGGACGCCGAACTGATCGTGGTCGCCTTTGGCTCCATCGGCCGTATCGTCAAAAGCACGGTGCGCAAGCTGCGCGGCCAGGGCAAAAAAGTCGGACTCCTCCGACCCATCACCCTGTTTCCGTTTCCATCGGACACGCTGTTGAGCCTAGCCAAGCAGGGCAAGCGCTTCCTGACCATCGAACACAACATGGGACAGATGGTCGAGGACGTACGCCTGTCCATCCGCACCGTGGCCGATTCGGCCTTCCATGCCCAGTTGCCGGGCAATTTGCCGACACCCGACGATTTCGAAGAACCCATTTTGAAGGCGCTGGAGGGCTGATCATGACCCAGGAAATTCGCGTCACCAACTACCCCGAAGTGCTCACGGACCGGGCCTCGCATTACTGTCCGGGCTGTCACCACGGCATCGCCCACCGACTGGTGGCCGAGGCCATCACCGATCTGGGCCTTGTCGACAAAACCATTCTTGTCGGCTCCATCGGCTGTTCGGTCTTCATCTACAATTACCTGTCCCTGGACGCCATTGAATCCCCACACGGACGCGCCCCGGCGGTGGCCACGGGAATAAAACGCGCCCGGCCGGACAAAATCGTCTTCACCTACCAGGGTGACGGCGACTTGGCGTCCATCGGCATGGCCGAAATCATGCACTGCGCCAACAGAGGTGAAAACATCACCACCATCTTCGTCAACAACACGGTTTACGGCATGACCGGCGGCCAGATGGCCCCGACCACACTGGTCGGACAAAAGACCACCACCTGCCCCGGCGGACGCTGCCGCGAACACGAGGGCATGCCCATCCGCATGACCGAGATCATCGCCTCCCTGGGCGGCGTGGCCTTTGCCGAGCGCGTGGCCGTCAACAACATCAAAAACATCAAAAAAGCCAAAAAAGCCGTGGCCAAGGCCTTCGAATACCAGACAAGGGAGCTCGGTTTTTCCTTCGTGGAAGTTCTGGCCACCTGTCCAACCAATTGGCGCATGACACCGCTTGAAGCCAACAAGCGCATCGAAACAGAAATGATCCCCTACTTCCCGCTGGGTACATTCAAAGACGCCCTGGCCAAGGAGGAAAAATGAGCATGTATCAGGATGCGATCATCGCCGGATTCGGCGGCCAGGGAGTCATGCTCATCGGCAATCTTCTGGCCTATGCCGGCATGGATGCCGGCCTCAACGTGACCTACATTCCGGTCTACGGCCCGGAGATGCGCGGCGGCACGGCCAATTGCACGGTAGTAGTGTCCGATGACGTCATCGGCTCGCCCATCATCCGTTCCCCCGTGAGCCTGATCATCATGAACCCCCCGTCCCTGGACAAGTTTCAACCGACCCTTCAGGACGGCGGGACGCTGGTTCTCAACTCCTCCCTCATCGACCCGGCCCAAGCCGAAAAAAACAGAGTCCGCGTGTTCGCCGTGCCGGTCAATGAAATCGCCGACAAATTGGGGAACACGCGCATGGCCAACATGGTTGCCATCGGCGCCTATGTGCAGGCCACGGGCGTATTGCCGGTGAAGCAGGTCCAGGACAGCCTGAAGTCCGTCATCTCCGAGCACTACAGCCACATGATTCCCAAAAACGCGGCCGCCATCCAGGCCGGCGCGGATTACGTCATCGAGCACGGTCAATACATTTGATACGTCCGGGGCCAAAGGGCCCCGGAATCCGCCCTTCCGGCCTCCCCCTTCTTCACCGCAACCGGCGAGGCAGTCGTGAAACTCTTTGGCATCATCGGACATCCATTGTCCCACACCCTGAGCCCCGTCCTGCATAACTGGGCATTTCGGGACTTGGACATCCAGGCATCCTACCATGTCTGGGACACCTCCCCGGACAAACTTTCGGCATTCATGGCCGCCCTGCGCACCCTGCCCATCCATGGCGCCAGCGTGACCATTCCGCACAAGGAAACGGTCATGCCCCTGATTGATGCCCTGACCGAGACCGCCCGTCTCATCGGCGCCGTGAACACCCTGTACTGGGAGAATGACAAGCTCTGGGGCGACAACACCGACGTGGCCGGATTCATGGCCCCCTTGACCGCGCACGGCATCGCGCCGGGCACGGCCCTCATCCTTGGCGCCGGAGGCGCCGCCAGGGCGGCCCTGTGCGGGCTGCGCCAAGCGGGCTGGAAGGTATTGCTCGCCGCGCGCACGGAACCCAGGGCCGAACGTCTGGCCCAGGCATTCAAGTCCGGCCATGTGGCCTGGAGCCAGCGCCACGAAACGCGACCCGACCTCCTGGTCAACACCACGCCCCTGGGCATGTCCGGCCCGTTCCAGGGCCTGTCACCGTGGAAACAGCCCCTGGCTGGCGTGTCCCTGGTCTACGACCTGATCTACAATCCGCGCCAGACGCCTCTTCTGGCCCAGGCCGAGGCCGAAGGCGTGGCGACCCTCCCCGGACTCCCCATGTTCGTGCATCAAGGACTGGCCCAGTTCGAACGCTGGACGGGCCGGCATTTCGACACGGCTCGCGCCATGATTTTACTCGACCGAACGCTCAAGGCCCGTGCCAAATCCTGAGAACCCCCGGCACCCGCCGCGACCATAACCCCACCGGCATCACGCGAAAAAAAGTTTCCACTGGCCTTGGCACGGGTAAATTGCTAGAATTCCCATAAAGTTCAAACAGATCGCCAATACGTTCCAATGTCTGCCAGGGAGAAAGCATGAGCATTACCGAAGTGCGCAAATTTGTTGCTCCGGAGACTATTTTCGGAGTCGGGGCACTGCATGTCGTCGGCCAATATGCCAACAAATTCGGCATATCCCGGCCATTGGTCGTGACGGACCCGGGAGTCATGGACGCGGGGTGGACGGACAGCGTGGTGGCCAGTCTCGCCGAGGCGGACGTCGACAGCGTGATCTTTTCCAAGGTCACCCCCAATCCCAAGGCCGAGGAAGTCATGGCTGGCGTGGATCTGTATCTGGAAAACGCCTGTGATGGCATCGTGGCCGTGGGTGGAGGCAGCCCCATGGACTGCGCCAAGGGCATCGGTATCGTGGTCACCAATGGCGGCCACGTCCTGGACTACGAAGGCGTGGACAAAATCATCGTGCCCATGCCCCCCCTGATCTGCGTGCCGACCACGGCCGGCACCTCGGCCGATGTGTCCCAGTTCGCCATCATCAACGACAGCGAACGCAAAACCAAGATCGCCATCATCAGCAAAACGATTATCCCGGACGTGGCGCTGATCGACCCCCAAACCCTGACCACCATGGACCAATACCTCACGGCCTGCACGGGCATGGACGCCATGGTCCACGCCATCGAGGCCTTTGTCTCCAACGCGCAATCAGCCATGACCGACCTCCACGCCCTGGAAGCGGTCCGTCTCATCCACGGGCATCTTCTCGCGTCGCTGCGCGATCCGGCGAACCTGGAGCTTCGCGCCAAGACCATGCTGGGCAGCATGCAGGCCGGGTTGGCCTTTTCCAACGCCAGCCTGGGCGCCGTCCACGCCATGGCGCACAGCCTGGGCGGTTACAAGGGCCTTCCCCACGGCGAGTGCAACGCCATGCTCCTGCGACACGTCATCGACTTCAATTTCCCGGCCGCGCCGGAACGATTTCGGGCCATCGCCGAAGCCATGGGCCTGGATAGTCGCGGCATGACCAGTGACGCCATCCGAACCTGGCTGCTCGCGGCCGTGGACACGCTCCGCACCGAGGCCGGCATCCGCGCCACCCTGGGTTCGCGCGGCATCCGGACCGGCGACATCCCGATTCTCACCGAAAAGGCCATCCTCGATCCCTGTCTTGTCACCAACCCCAAGCCCGCCAGCAAACGCGATATCGAAGTCATCTATGAAGAAGCTTCCTGACGATCTGTCCAAGGATGTGACGTCGTTACGCGACAAAATCGTCGGTCTGAGCGAATCCTCGGGCCGCAAAAGTTACTACCCCATGCTGCAGCAAAAAATTCGCGAGCTGCAAGGGGAAATCACCGAACGGCGCAAGGCCGAAAACGCGCTGCGCGAGACACTGGAACGGATCGCCAAACAACAGACCGCCATTGCCGAAATCTCCACGCACCCGGCGGTATTTCATGGTCGTCTGGAGGGGGCCGCGGCCATGATGACGGCGACAATGGCCGAGGCCCTGGACGTGGATTGGGCCGGCCTGTGGCTGATCCAGGGCGATGAATTCTGCTGCGTGGACCAGTATGACCGCGCCTCGGGACACCACGAATCCGATTTCTGCCTCGAATGCCGAGGCTATCCGGAATATTTCCAAACCTTGCGCGCGGGCGCCCCTATCGTGGTCACCGAGGCCGGCGCCGATCCCCGCACCCAGGCATTTACCACGAACCAGCTCCATCCCAAGGCCATCGTGTCCATGCTCGACGTTCCCGTCCGCATCGACGGCGAGCTGGTGGGCATCATCTGCTTCGAACAAAGCGCCCCGCCCCGTTCCTGGCAAAACGACGAGATCACCTTCGCCAGCCGCGTCGCCGATCAGGTCGCGCTGATGCTGATCAGCAAACGACGCCGACTGGCCGAGGAACAACTCCGCGAGGCCCATGCGGACCTGAAGCGCAGTCTGCGCTTCACCGAAGTTCTGCTGGAAGCCGTCCCCATCCCCATCTTCTACAAGGATCAGGACAGACGCTACCTCGGGTGCAACCAAAACTTCACCGATATCATGGGATTGGGCAGGACCGAGTTGGCCGGAAAAACCGCCGAGGACTTCTGGCCAGAGCTCGCGGACACCTATGCCCACATGGACCACAAACTGTTCACCGAAGGCGGCCGCCAGGTCTACGAATCGACCATCCGCGACAAAGACAACTGTCTTCGGGATGTCATCTTCGCCAAGCAGGTTTTTTCCGACGAACACAATCAGGTTTCCGGCATCATTGGCTCTTTTCTGGACATCACGGATCGGAACCGAGGCGAAGCCGAAAACGCCCGGCTACGCAGCCTGCTCGCCAACATCATCAATTCCATGCCATCCGTGCTCATTGGAGTGGACGCCGAAGGCCGCATCGCGCAGTGGAACCAGCAAGCGGCCCTGGAAACTGGCCTGACCGAAGACGAGGTCCAAGGACAGCCGCTGGACCGGATCATTCCCTGGCTCCATCGGGAAATGGAGAATATCCGTCTGGCGATCTCCCGCAAGAAGCCGCTCTTCGAGGGCAAAACAAGCCGCACGGCCAAGGGCGACACGATCTACGAGGACATCACCATCTACCCCCTGATCACCAATGGAGTCGAAGGGGCGGTAATCCGCATCGACAATGTCACCAGCAAGGTCCGTATCGAGGAAATGCTGGTCCAGTCCGAAAAAATGCTGTCCGTGGGAGGGCTGGCCGCGGGCATGGCTCACGAAATCAACAATCCCCTGGCCTCCATCATGGGCAACGCCCAGGTCTTGGAGACGCGCCTCTTGCATGTCCTTGCTCCCAACATCGAGACGGCCCGCGAAGTTGGCATCTCCTTCGAGGCGCTGCGGGACTATCTGGAAAAACGGGGAATCCCCAAAATGTTGCAGGCCATCCGCAGCTCCGGGGCCCAGGCCGCGCAGATAGTATCCAACATGTTGAGCTTCAGCCGCAAAAGCGACTCCCAACTGGTCTCCGAGGATATTGTCGATCTTCTCGACAGGACCCTCGATCTGGCGGGCACGGACTACAACCTCAAAAAAAATTATGACTTCAAACGAATCGAAATCAAAAAAGAGTACGAAAACAATATCCCGCCCGTTCTCTGCGCGGCCAGCAAACTCCAACAGGTTTTTCTGAACCTGCTCCGAAACGGCGCCGAGGCCATGGCTGAAAAAACCTACCCGACACAGGACCGGCCCCGGTTCACGATCAGAGTCAGGGCCAATTCTCCCTGGATACGCATCGAAATCGAAGACAACGGACCGGGCATGGAAGACGGTATCCGCAAGCGCATCTTCGAGCCGTTCTTCACCACGAAGCCCACGGGCAAAGGCACCGGCCTGGGCCTGTCCGTGTCCTATTTCATCGTCACCGAAGGACACGGCGGACGGATGGACGTGCAAACCGCGATGGGGCAATGGACGCGCTTCCGCATCGACCTGCCATCCATGACCCTGCGGCCATGAAAAAAGGCAGGTCCACCCGGGCCTGCCTTTTTTCATGAACAACGATCGCTCTGATCAGCGCGTATAGACCTTGAGCTGGTCTCCTGGCCGCAAGGCATCGTTTTTGGCCAACCGATTCCACTTGCGCAAATCCAACATCGAAACATTGAAGCGCTTGGCGATATTCCACAACGTATCGCCAGGACGAATCCGATATTCGACCAATTCCTCGCGGGCTTTTTCGGCCTTGGATGTCGCGGCACGCGTTTCGACGGCACCAGCATCGGGAACAAAGAGTTTCTGCCCGACCGAAAGCGTGGCGCCCGTCTTCAAGCCGTTTGACTTGAGCAGCGTGGCCGCGTCCATTTTAAAGGACTTGGCGATGGACCACGGCGTATCCCCCTTACGGACGACATAATTCGCCCGTTTCGTCGCCCATTTTTTGGCATCCTGCTCCACGTTGGCGACCTTTGCCGCCGGTGTCGGGCCAGTCTTGCCAGGAATCCGGACGGTTCGTCCGACATGGAAGGAAAGCTTCGGGTTCGCCTTGCGCAACGAGGCCACGGAAACGCCGTACTTCTTGGCCACTCCCCACCAGGAATCACCTGGCCTGATTTTATAGGCGGCAAATTCGGTTCTGGTCTTGGGGGGGCGGCGTAAAAACTCCTTGGCCTTGGCCACGTACTGCGCGGGCAACGCGATCCGCACGGACCGCTCCGGCGCCTGCTGCTTGCGGAACACCGGGTTGAGCTCGCGGAAGGCCTTCCATTCGAGGCCAACGTCCTTGGACAAGGCAAGCAAATCCGTGCCACCCTTGGCCTGCACGTAGGCCACGGACCGTGGCCGGACGGTCCAGTCGATCGGCTCGAAACCGAGCTTGTCCAGATTGCGCGCGATCTTGACCACGGCCAGGAACTTCGGAACATACAGCTTCGTTTCCGATTTGATGTCGGAAGACACCGCGCACAGCGACAGATAATCCGAGCGGCCGGTTTTCTCCATGGCGCGCCCGATGGTGCCCTCGCCCGCGTTGTAAGCGGCCAGGGCCAGGGGCCAATCGCCAAAGATCGCGTACAGCTTCTTCAGGTAGCTGATCGCCGCTTCCGTGGATTTATAGGGATCACGGCGTTCGTCCACCCAGGAGTCAACGGCCAGACCATACATGGTGCCGGTCCGGGGCATGAACTGCCATACGCCGCTGGCTCCGGCCCGCGACAAGGCGAAAGGATTGAAACCGCTCTCGACAAACGGCAAATAGATCAAATCCTCGGGCAGCCCTTCCTGACGAAAACGCTCGCGAATATGGGGCAGATAGACCCTGGCCCGCTTGAGCCAGTTCTCGAATGTTGTCCTGTGGGTGTGGGCAAAATAGTGAAAAAAGCGCTGGACATCCTGATTTTCCACGGTATCCAAATCCACGGGAAACGAAATATCCGAGTCCAGGACAGTCCGCTCCTCGGAACTGAGCGGACCAACTTCCGTGACATCTTCCAGCTCGGGAGTGGGCTCGTACGCTTCGGTATCGACTTCGGTTGCTTGATCGCCGGCAATCTCGCCAGCATCCCGCGTTGTCTCCCGAGGCAAGGACGGACTGGCCTGCTCCGGCCCCGGAGCGTTCTTGGCCGAACAGCCGGCCGCGATCAGCACGACAAGCAGCAGGAGGGTGCGAAATAGTCCTGTCAAAACAAACTCCTGGTCAAAAGTTAACCCTCTGGGCCGCCTCCATGCGGCGAACGGGACCAAATAATAGCAGTTCGGCTACATAAATATTCTCGAAAAAGCAAATCCTCCACCCCGCAACCAATCAGGACTCGCCATGCACGCCAACAAACAACCCAATCCATACCTGACCCCTGGCCGCAAGCCCGTCATGGAGCTTCTGGCCACCCAACCCGAAATCATCGACACGATCTTTCTCGCCGAAGACACGCCGGGCTTGGGAGAAATCCAGAAAATCTGTCGCGAACAAAATGCGCGCTTCCGCAAAATACCGCGCCACGAGCTGGACCGGATGTTTGCTGGCAACCACCAAGGCGTCATCGCCCGGGTCCGGGGCCGTCGTTTTGTGGACCTGGACCGGCTTATCGAACAGGCATCCTCGGCCGAATTTCCCGTGATCCTGGCCCTGGATCAGGTTCAGGATCCGGGCAATGTCGGCACCCTGGCGCGGACCCTCCACGCCCTTGGCGGCGTGGGATTACTCTTCCCCCAGGACCGAACCGCGTTCCTGGGCCAAGCCGCCGCCAAGGCCGCGGCCGGGGCACTGGATCGACTGTCCCTGTGTCAGGTCGTCAATCTGTCCCGGGCACTGGATGCCTGCGCCATGGCCGGTCTGGCCATCTACGGATCGGACGCCGGGCCAAACAGTCAACCACTGTTCAAGGCCAGCCTGCGCCTGCCAGCGGTACTTGTTTTGGGGAACGAGGACAAAGGGATGCGCCCCAACGTCGGCAAACGCTGCGACGCGACGCTCAAAATCCCTATCCGGGAGGACTTCGACTCCCTCAACGTGGCGCAGGCCGGGGCCATGATCCTGACCGAAATGCTTCGCCAAAGCCAAGGATAACCCGTCGGACTATTTGATGTACTGTGGAAAATTGAGAAAAATTTCCTGGGTAAAGGAAATCATTTTATCCATGACCCAGGGAAAGGAAATGAGCAAAGCCAAAAAGACAGCGATGATCTTGGGGACAAAGGTCAGGGTCATCTCTTGGATCTGGGTCGCGGCTTGGAGGATACTCACGAACACTCCGACCCCCAAACCCACGCCAAGCATGGGCAGGGAAATAATCAGCGTCAATTCTATGGCTTGACGAGCGAATCCAATGACAAATTCAGGAGTCATCTTGGGGTCCTTGCCATGGGGCACCTACGCAAAACTGTTGACCAGGGAGCCGATGATCAGATTCCAGCCATCCACCATGACAAAAAGTAGAATCTTGAACGGCAGGGAAACCATGACCGGCGGAAGCATCATCATACCCATGGATAAAAGAATACTGGCCACGACCATGTCCAGAATAAGAAAAGGGATATAGATCAAAAAGCCAATCTGAAATCCCGTTTTCAATTCACTGATCATATAGGCTGGAATAAGCAGCATGGTGGGGACATCGTCCTTGCTCTGAGGGCGCTCGATGCCGGAAATAGAGAAAAAAACCGACAAATCCTTTTCCCTGGTATGCTTGAATAAAAAGGAACGCAGTGGCTGTTCGGTCCGCTCCAGCGCTTCCCGATACCCAATCTCTTCCCGCAAATAGGGTTGCAAGGCGGTGTCATTCACGGTCCGCCCGAGCGGCATCATGATGACCACCGTCATAAAAATGGCCAGGCCGGACAAGACCTGATTGGGCGGCATCTGCTGGATTCCCATGGCTTGCCGCAAAAAATGAAACACAATGATGATCCGGGTAAACGACGTGAGGGTCAAAACAATGGATGGAGCCAGGGTCAGCACCGTCAGCAAGGCCATGACTTCCAGGGCGACGGCTACTTTTTGCGGTTCGGCCTGCCCGGCCGACAATTGCAGGGACAGGGATGGAATGAGGGGCGTATCCGCGCCCCAGATCAGATTCGGGACAAAAACCAGCGCCAGGCTAGTCAGGAGTATCGGCCACCTCGCGATGATTTTCGCGCTCCAAGGCCTCGGAAAATGTGGCATGTTCGGAATGAGGGTCATGGTCTGCTTCTGTGATCAAGGTGATTCCGGAATCGGTGACGCCCAACAGCAAGAGCTTATTCAAAAAGCGGACCATCACAACCTGCTTGCGGGGGCCCAAGACGATCCGATCCTCGACCCGCAACGCAACCCGGCCTCCGGACTGCACCCTGCCGGCAAAACCGTGACGCCTGAGCAAGGCCAGACCCAGAAAAATCAGGCCCAAAATCAAAAGCAGACCCGCGGCCATCTTGATCGAAGCTAGGCCAAGCCCCAAATCCGTGCCCGTCAATGTCGCGTTATCCAAGTTGCTTCACCCTCTCGATGGGACTGATGATGTCGGTCAGACGGACCCCGAATTTCTCGTTGATGACCACGGCTTCGCCACGGGCCACCAATTTGCCGTTGACCAGGATTTCCAAGGGCTCCCCGGCGAGCTTGTTCAATTCGATGACGGACCCCTGCCCCAGCTGAAGAAGTTCATTGATCAAAAGCTTGGTACTGCCCAGCTGGGCCGAGACTTCCAGGGGGATATCAAGAATGAAGTCAAGATCCTTGCGCAAGCCCTCGGACTTGGGAGCCTTGGCCTCGCCCGTCAAATCCTTGTATTCAAAATTTCGGCTCTGGGCGGCCAGTTGTTTTTGTTTCTTTTCATGCTGGAGCTTGCTTTCCTCCTCGTCGGCCAAGGTTTTGGCCCATTCGTCGGCCAGACCTTGATCCGAGCCCTTCTCCGAGGTTTCCTGCTCCTGCAAGGCCGCGGCCCAGGCGTCGGCCAAATCCTCTTCCGAGCCGCCATCCTGTTCCGCGTTATTCTGTTCCTGCAATGCGGCGGCCCATTCAGCGGCCAACTTGTCCTGATCTTCGGCCATCATCGTCCCCTAATAATTGAGTTCCTGCTCCTTGAGCACCTTGAACGCCTTGTTTCCCTTGACGAAACCGGGAGTGCCCTGAAATTTGACCACGCCCTGAATCCTGGCCATGAGCATGTCGTCCTCGTCCTGATCCAAAAGCAAGATATCCCCGACCCGCATGTCGAGCAGCTGACGACCCGTGATCTGGGTGGTGCCGAAGGTCACGGCCATATCCACCGGTGTTTCCAGAAGTCGATCCCGAAAACGTGAAATCCAGGCGTGGTCCACCTCCAGTCTTTCGGTCTGGAAGGCGGCGTACAACTTGGATCGAATCGGTTCGATGGTCGCATAGGGCAAAGCCAGGATCAGGGAACCCAGGGCTGTTTCCAGCTCGACCTCGAAAGAGATGACAACCACCACGTCGCTGGGCGGAACGATGGTCGCGAACTGAGGATTAATCTCGGAGCGCAGAAGCTCGATGCTGACTTCGTGCACCGGACGCCATGCATCCTCCAAATTGGCCAGGATAATCTTGACCACCTTGGTAATGATGGACTGCTCGATGGGCGTGAAGTCCCGCCCCTCGATCTTGGGTTGGGAGCCCGCGCCTCCAAAAAAATTCTCCACCAGGGAAAACACCAGCCGCGTGTCGACCACCAGCAACGCGTTGCCGCGCAACGGCTCGATCTTGAAAATGTTGATACTGGTCGGCACGGGCAGGGATCGCATGAAATCCCCGAATTTGGACATGTCGATGGAAATGGGATTCACGTCCACCCGTTTGCGCATGGTGTTGGCGAGGGCGCTGGTTGCCAAACGGGAGAAACGATCGTTGATAATCTCCAAGACCGGCATGCGGCCGCGGATAATCCGGTCCTGATTGGCGAGATCAAAGGTTACAACCCCGTCCTCGGCCGTGGAGGTTTCCTCCTCGGTCTCGATTTCTCCACCGGAAATGCCACGCAACAAGGCATCGACTTCATCCTGGTTGAGGATCTTACTCATGCTGAACCATGTTCCTGGCGGCTACTGGATAACAAATTCCGTGAAGTAGATATTTTTGATCTTGCCCTTGCCGACAACTTGACTCAGCCGTTCCATGATTTCGTTTTTCAGCTCGATTTTCTGATCCATGGAGCTGATCTCGGAAAAAGTCTTGCTGGAGAGCAGCAAAAGCAAGCTGTCCTTCACCTTGACCATGGCGGCGTTCAATTCTGGCGTGACTCCCGGCTCGACCTCCACGTCCATGGTGATCTTCAGGTATCTACGCCCCATGGGGTCGGCCAGATTAACGACAAAAGGATCCAGTTTGACAACTTCCGGCGGCACTTCTTCCTTGGCTTTTGCCGCCGCGTCCCCGGTGGCATTCCCTTCGGCGGCCGGATCGCCCTCGGGCTGCAAAAAAAACTTCCACGCCACGAAGCCACCCCCGCCAAGCAGGACCAGGAGCAGCACGAGGATAATGATAAGCTTCAGTTTCCCGCCTTTTTTCTTTTCGGTGGGTTCTTCGGTTTCATTTTTTTTAGCGGCCACGCGTCCTCCTTTGGTCGTGATGTATGGATGTCGGGCCTAAAGATATGTCCGGCCCGTGGTTTTCAGCAAAATTTCCACCCGGCGATTCTTGGCGCGCCCCTCGGGCGAATTATTTTCCGCCAGCGGAAAATCCGGCCCATAAGCGGAAACGGAAAAACGCTCCGGCTCGAACCCCTGCTCCAAAAAAAACGTCAACACAGCCATGGCCCGCTCCGCCGACAAAACATAATTGTCCTTGGCCCCTCCGGGAACATTGTCCGTGTACCCGGCGATATTCACGGGCACGGGATAACTGGCCAAAAAGGCCACGAACTCGGAAAGCAATTTCTTGCTGGACTCGTTCAGCTCACTCTGCCCGCTTTGAAACAACAACCCTTCCGAAAGAACAATCGCCACGCCTTCGGGCCGGGCCAACACTTCCAGGTTGTTCAACAGGGCGTTGCGGGGCATGTCCTTGGGCAAGACCTCGTCCGGAAAAAGCGTGTCCTTGAGACGCTGATGATTCTCGAAAATTTTTTCTTGATCTTGCAGCGTCTGCTCGATGAACTCGAATTTCGCCGGCACCTTGCCGGCGCCCTTCGAGGGGGCGAGCCCTTCGTCCCCCACGAGACTGACGGCGATTTCCCGCATGATGGATCTGTCCATGGTGGCCATGGACAAGAGGAGCACGAAAAAAGTCAACAACAAGGTCATCAGGTCCGCGAACGTGACCAGCCAGCCCATGCCCGCGCCTGAACTTTCTTCTTTTTTTTCTCGCGCCATGCGGGTCTACTCCGGAAGATCGAACCGAAAAATATAATCACGCACGCGAAACGTCTTGGGCGTTTCCGACGCGCCGGCCTTGCCGAGCTTCTCGATCTCGGAGGCCACGGCCGGCGCCCAACTACCAATACGCTTGTCCAGGGTGATATCCACCCTGCGGTTGGCTTTCCGATCCGCGAGAGTGGCGTCTCCAGCCTTGGGGCGATACCGGCCAAAGGCCTCGATCCGAAATTTGTCCGCCGGGATGCCGGACTCAACAAAATATCTGTACACGGCCAGCACCCGATCCAGGGATAGACGCCAGGAGAAATCCACCCTCAGGTCCGCTGGAACCAGATATTCCGGACCAAATTCATCCCGGCCACCGGCAGTGTGGCCAGACAGACCAAGAGGATACGCGCTATCCTGGATCGACGGGCGCACGCTATCCAGAAGTTGCCGCCCTCCGGGAGTGAGCTCCGCGGAACCGGGACCAAAAAGCACATCGGAATTGATGGACAGGCGTTGGATGAAGCCGTTGTATTCAAAGCGTAAATCGGAATTGGGAGCTTCCCAGACGCGTTTTTTTAACCCCTGCAGGTCCTTGAACATATTGATTGGACCCGGATCCACGGCCCTCCCTGGCGTGGTGGTCAAATCGTCCAGGGACGGCGCTCCGGTTCCAAACTTTCCCGAGACAGACCCCAAGGCCACCTTGCGCTTGGTAACATCCGTCAGCGAGGCCATGGACACCAGCAACACAAAAAATGTCATCAGCAGGGTCGTCAGATCTGAAAAAGTGATCATCCAGGCCGGGACTTCTTCTCCCCCGCCTCCGGACGAAGCCTTTTTCTTTCGCGCCATGGGTCCTCCTCTCCGCTCAGGAACTGGCCTTGCGCGTTTTGGGTGGCAGGAAACTGTTCAATTTTTCCTCGATGATGCGCGGATTCTCTCCCCTGGACAAGGACATGAGGCCTTCGACGATCATGGTTCTGACCAAGACCTCTTCCTTGCTGCGGGTTTTGAGCTTTCCAGCCATGGGATTGAACACGATGTTGGCCAAAAGCGCGCCATAAAAAGTGGTCAGCAAGGCCACGGCCATGGCCGGGCCGATGGAGCTGGGATCGCTCATGTTCTTGAGCATGAGCACCAATCCAATAACCGTGCCGATCATTCCCATGGCCGGAGCCAACGCTCCAAAGCACAGCAAAATCTCGGCACCACGGGCGTGGCGTTCCTCTTGGTTTGCAATCTCCGTGTCCATGATCTCCTGGATGGCTTGGGGCTCCAGCCCGTCCACGGTAAGCTGCAAGCCCTTGCGTAAAAAATCGTCCGAAACCTCCTTCAGGATGGGCTCCAGGCACAAAATCCCTTCCCGCCGGACCTTGCCCGCGTAATCAATAAATTTCACGATGACTTCCGACGGCTCTTCTTGCTTGGTGAAAAAAGCCTTGCGCATGACCTGCATGACGCCCAGCACATGATTGAGAGGGTATGTGATGAGAGCCGCGCCGATGGTGCCGCCAATAACAATCAGAACCGACGGAAAATCCCAAAAGAGAATAATGTTGCTGCCCATGGCAGCGAAAACCAAACCAAAAGCGACCAACATGCCAATGACGGTTGCTAAATCCATACGATATCCAATCCCTCCCACGCCATGGTTTCAGGCGCGCGCTCCAAAAATTCTGGTACCAACACGAACCAGTGTGGCGCCCTCCTCGATGGCCGCGGCGAAATCTCCGGTCATGCCCATGGACAATTCGGGCAGTACCGCTCCGTGGCGCCGCTCCAGGTTGTCCCGAAGTCTTCGCAGTGCCGCGAAGTAAGGTCTGGCCCCTTCCGGATCATCAAAAATCGGCGGCATCAGCATGAGCCCACGCCAACACAGACACCTTGAACCCATTAAAAAATCAGCCAGCATTGGCAAATCCGTCTCGGAAATGCCGCTTTTCTGCGGTTCCTGGGCCAGATTGACCTGTACGAGCACGTCTTGGTGCCCCCCCATGATTTCGACTTTATTCTGCAATGCTTGCGCCAATCTGACAGAATCCACCCCATGAATCAACGCGAACCGTCCAACAACGAATTTGACTTTATTGGTCTGCACATGCCCTATGAAATGCCAGTCAATATCGGCGGGCAGGACGTTCATCTTGGTCTGTGCTTCCTGGATGTAATTCTCGCCAAAAAGGCGCTGGCCCGCTTGATACAGGCGCTTGATATCCTCTGCCGAATGAAATTTGGAAACCGCCAAAAGTCGAACATCGGCAGGCGAACGTCCAGCCCTGCGGGCAGCCTCCGCCATTTCGGCCAGCACGCCCTGCCACCGCTCCACGAGACACGACGAGTCCATCCTCCCTCCTTAAACACCAAGGCCTAACGAGGCCATGAAATGCCCATCCTCGGTCCACCCCTCCCGTACCTTGACCCACAACTCAAGATGAACCTTGGTGCCGAGCAAGGCCTTCAATTCCACGCGGGCCGCTTGGCCAATTTTCTTCAGATTACCGCCTTGGCGCCCAACAATCATGCCCTTATGACTGTTTTTTGACGTAAAGATGGTCGCGTGGATGGAGACCATGTTCTGCTCGGTCAATTCCTCCCAGCTCTCGATTTCCACGGCGATATTGTAAGGAAGTTCCTGGTCCAAAGCCAAAAAGAGCTTTTCGCGGATAATTTCAGCGGCCAGAAATCGAACCGGGGCGGTACTGAGTTGGTCCTCGGGAAACAACGGGGCGCTCAAAGGCAAAAAATCGCGCGCAATGCCGAGCAAACGTTCAATCCCATCGCCCGTTCGAGCGGAAATCGGCACTAACTCAACCCCGGGCCAATGCTCGGAACACGCGGTCAATAGTTCGAACAAGCGCTCCTTGGGCTTGATCCGGTCGACTTTATTCACAGCCACGACCAAGGGGATGTCCAAGGAAGCCAACTTCGTGGCCAAGGGACGCAAATCCCGCGCCAACGCGCTTCTGGACTCGGCGTATTTGAAGCCGTCCAGAAACAAAATCGCCCCGTTGGATTCCCGCAGGGCGCCCCAGGCCGCGTCGACCAAGAAACGGTTCAATTTGCCCCGCGCCGCATGAACACCGGGTGTGTCCAAAAAGACGATCTGCTCCGAATCCGTGGTATGGATGCCGGTAATGCTGGTACGCGTTGTCTGGGGCTTGGGCGAAACAATCGCGATCTTTTCCCCGAGCACGGTGTTCAGGAAGGTCGATTTACCCGCATTGGGGGGCCCGATGAGGGCAATATATCCCGCCCGGAAATCAGAAGTATTGTGTTTCATGAATTTGATTCTTTATAAAAGGATACCGATAGGTTGAAAAAATAAACCACTCGTGGCGCACAGGATGTACCCGGGAAATTCCCCTTGCGGTGCGCTTCGGAATCTGGATATAGGCCCCAAACATTATGGGCAAGGACTTAATCATCGTTGAATCTCCCGCCAAAATCAAAACCATCAAAAAGTTTTTGGGCGACGGGTATGAGGTCGAGGCATCCGTTGGTCACGTGCGTGATCTCCCCACCAAAACGCTGGGGGTGGACGAAGAGCACGATTTCACGCCCGACTACCAAATAATTCCTGGCAAGACCAAGGTCGTTGGCAAGCTCAAATCCGCGGCCAAAAACGCTGATACCGTCTATCTGGCCCCGGACCCGGATCGCGAGGGCGAAGCCATCGCCTGGCACGTGGCCGAGATTATCCGCGATGCCAACTCCAATCTCAAGCGTATCCAATTCAATGAAATCACCGCCAAGGCGGTAAAAGAAGCCCTGGCTCACCCCACCGAGCTGCGCAAACCGCTATTTGACTCCCAACAGGCGCGACGCATTCTGGACCGCTTGGTTGGGTATAAAATCTCCCCCTTGCTATGGAAAAAAGTCAAACGAGGACTGTCCGCTGGACGGGTCCAATCCGTTGCCCTGCGTCTCATCGTGGACCGCGAACGGGAACGACAGGCCTTTGTTTCCGAGGAGTATTGGCTCTTTAAAATCGCCGCCGAAGGCACGACACCGCCGCCGTTCGAGGCCGATTTGTGG
>RZYB01000012.1 GCA_009930495.1 Deltaproteobacteria bacterium | reverse complement strand
TCTGCATTCACAACATCGTCGCCGTCTGCGCCGTGACCGGCCTCATTGGCCGCGAAGGCATGATCCTGAAGCGCACCTTCTGGCCCTTTGTGCTCTACGGCATCGTCGTGGGCATCATCGCCAGCTTGATGAGCTTCGTGTTCCTGCCGCATTTGTTCTAGGTTGACGACGGTCCCGGCGGTTCGCGCAAGGCTTCCGGGACCGTTTTTCGAGAATCTCTAGGAATCTCACGCAAGGAGAGAATAATGATTTCCACGAGTCTGCTCACCGAGTTCAAGAACCTGCTGGGCAAGGACAATGTTCTGGACAGCGAGTCCGACCGGCACGCCTATTCCTACGATGCCGCCGTGCTCGACGCGGTCATCCCGGAGCTGGTGCTCCGTCCCACCAACAGCGAGCAGCTCGGCAAGACCGTTGCGCTGTGCAACGAGAACAACCTGCCCATGACGGTTCGCGGCGCCGGCACCAACCTGAGCGGTGGCACCATCCCGACCAAGGAGCACGGCGTGGTCATTTTGACCAACGGCCTGAACAAGATCCTCGAAATCAACGAGCAGGATCTGTACGCCGTCGTGCAGCCCGGCGTGGTCACGGCCAAATTCGCGGCCGAGGTGGCCAAGCGCGGTTTGTTCTATCCGCCGGACCCGGGTTCCCAGGCCGTGTCCACCCTGGGCGGCAATGTCAGCGAGAACGCCGGCGGTCTGCGTGGCCTGAAATATGGCGTGACCAAGGACTATGTCATGGGCGTGAATTTCTGGAACGTCGAGGGCGAGTACATCAAATCCGGTGGCAAGACGGTCAAGTGCGTCAGCGGGTTTAATCTTTCCCAGCTGATGGTCGCCTCCGAGGGGACTTTGGGCGTCTTTGACGAAATTATTTTGAAGCTTGTTCCGCCGCCAGTTGCGTCCAAGGCCATGCTGGCCGAGTTCAATGACATCAACAAGGCTTCCGAAACCGTGGCCGCGATCATCGCCAACAAGATCGTGCCCTGCACCCTGGAACTTCTGGACAACGCGACCATCAACTATGTCGAGGATTACACCAAGGCCGGCCTGCCCACGGACGCCGCCGCCATTCTGCTGATCGAGGTCGATGGCGGACATATGGCCCTGGTCGAGGACGACGCCGAGAAGGTTCTGGAAATCTGCAAAAAGAACGGCGCCCGCCGTGTGCAGATGGCCAAGGACGCCGCCGAGAAGAACAAGCTTTGGGAAGCCCGCCGCAACGCGCTGCCGGCCTTGGCCCGCGCCCGTCCGACAACCGTGCTTGAAGACGCCACCGTGCCGCGCAGTCAGGTTCCGGCCATGATCAAGGCCATCAATGATGTTGCCGCCAAGTACAAGCTGCAGATCGGAACATTCGGCCATGCTGGCGACGGCAACCTGCACCCGACCATTTTGACCGACAAGCGTGACAAAGAGGAATTCCACCGCGTGGAGCAGGCCGTCGACGAAATTTTCGACGTGGCCTTGAAACTCGGTGGCACCTTGTCCGGCGAACACGGCATTGGCACGGCCAAGTCCAAATGGCTGGAAAAGGAAACCACCAAGGCGACCATTATTTATTCCCGCAAGCTGAAGAAGGCCGTCGATCCCAATTATCTGCTCAATCCTGGCAAGATCATCGGAGGCTAAGTCAATGACTCAAGACGTTCATCAGCTGGCGAAAATGCTGCAGGAGCTGGATGACCAGATGGTCACCTGCATGAAATGCGGCATGTGTCAGGCGGTATGTCCGATATTTGCCGAGACCATGAGCGAGGGCGACGTGGCGCGGGGCAAGATCGCGCTTTTGGAAAACCTGTCCCATGAGATGATCAAGGATCCGCAAGGAGTACAGGACAAACTCAATAAGTGTCTTTTGTGCGGCTCGTGCGCGGCCAATTGTCCCAGCGGCGTCAAGGTGCTGGACATTTTCCTCAAGGCCCGTGTCATCGTGAACACGTACATGGGGCTTTCGGCCACCAAGAAGGCCATTTTCCAGGGCCTCTTGACCAAACCTGCGCTGTTTAATTCCGTGCTGGACGTGGCTTCCAAGTTCCAGGGCGCGTTCACCAAGGAAGCCAACGAGATCATTGGCTCGTCCTGTTCGCGTCTGAACATGCCGGTCATTGGCGAGCGGCATTTCATGCCCCTGGCCAAGAAGTCCTTGCGCAAGCTGGAACCGGCACGCAATACCCTGCCCGGAAAGAGTGGGTATCGCGTGGCTTTTTTCCCGGGCTGTGTCATCGACAAGATTTATCCCCACGTGGGGCAGACAGTGCTCAAGGTCTTGACGCACCACGAAGTCGGCATTTACATGCCCGCCGGTCAAGCCTGTTGCGGCATTCCGGCTCTGGCTTCCGGAGACAAGGATTCTTTTGACAAGCTCGTGAAGCGCAATCTGGAAATCTTCGAAAAAGAGAACTTCGACTATCTGCTCACGGCCTGCGCGACCTGTACCGCGACCATGCACGAACTGTGGCCCCTCATGTCCGGCGACAAGACACAGAGCATGCGGGACCGCATCGCGGCCCTTTCGGCCAAGGTCATGGATATAAATCAGTTCCTGGTCGATGTGCTCAAGGTGGCGCATCCGGTGGAGGGACACGGCACCAAGGTCACTTATCACGACCCTTGTCATTTGAAGAAGTCCCTAAAGGTCAGCGAACAACCGCGAGCGCTGCTCAAAACCAACCCCAATGTGGAATTCGTGGAAATGGCAGAGCCGGACCGGTGTTGTGGTTCCGGCGGGAGCTTCAACCTGCAGCATTACGAATTGTCCAAGGAAATCGGCACCCGCAAGCGCGACAATATCGTGGCTTCCGGCGCCTCGGTCGTGACCACCGGATGCCCGGCGTGCATGATGCAGATTTCCGACATGCTGTCCCAGCACCAGGATCGGATCGCGGTCAAGCACGTTATTGAAGTCTACGCGGAAACCCTTTGATGAGTTCGGCGCCGATGGCTGGCATCGGCGCCGTCACGAATCACCAGTTTTTTTTCGGAGTGAAATACCGGTGCCGGTGGCCGGCATCTTTTTTTGGCAAATGCATGGTTTGGGTAATCAACCAGGAAAACGGAGCGGTGTCATGCCGCTCTTGGCGCGAGCCGGACTGTGATCGGCCCGGCGTTTTATGAGGGAACATCATGGCCAATAATCTCTATATCACGGCGACGGAATCGCGAAGCGGCAAATCCGCCATTGTCCTGGGCGTCATGCAGATGCTGCTGCGGGACATCCGGCGGGTCGGTTTTTTCCGACCCATCATCAACGACGATTCGGACCGCAAGGATCATGATATTGATCTGGTTCTGTCCCAATTTTATTTGGGTCTGCAGTACCATGAGACCTACGCCCTGACCATGCGGCAGGCCAAGGAACTGGTCAACGCCGGTCAGCACTCCCTGTTGATTGAAAAAATTATCAACAAATACAAGGAAATGGAGTCCAAATGTGATTTCGTGCTGATCGAAGGCACGGATTACGAGGGCGCCAGCCCGGCCTTTGAGTTCGACATCAACGCCGACATCGCCGCCAATCTGGGCAGTCCGCTTTTGATCATTTCCAATGCCTGTCAGAAGACGGACCACGAAATCATCAGCGCCACCAAATTGGCCGTGGAGTCTTTTGCCGAGAAGGCCGTGGACATCCTGGGTGTCATCGTCAACCGGGCCGATATCCCGGACCGCGAGGCGTTGCGTATTGCCTTGCGCAAGACCCTGAACAAGCCCGACATGCTCCTGTTCATCATTCCCGAAGTGGCCATCCTGGGGAAACCAACCGTGGCCGACGTCATGAAGTGGATGGGCGCGGAAGTGCTTTATGGCAAGGATAATCTGGATGCCCAGGTGGACGACATCGTCGTCGCGGCCATGCAGATCGAAAATTTCATGAACTACATCGAGCGCGGCAGTCTGGTGGTCACGCCCGGCGATCGCTCGGACATCATCGTCAGCAGTCTGGCTTCCCGACAGTCTTCGTCCTATCCGGATATTTCCGGTATCCTGCTGACCGGCGGCATCGTGCCCGGCAAGAGCGTGGCCCGGCTCATCGACGGCTGGACCGGCGTGCCCGTGCCTGTCCTGCTCGGCAAGGAAGCGACTTTCCAGACCGCGCGTCGCCTGTACAACATGTACGGCAAAATCGAACCCGACGATCAGAAGAAGATCGCCTCGGCCCTGGGTGTTTTCGAGGAAAGCGTGGATACGGACGAGCTCCGGCTGCGCCTCAATACCCGGAAATCCACCAAGGTCACGCCGCAGATGTTCGAGTACGGACTCATAGAGAAGGCCAAGAAGCACAAGCAGCATATCGTCCTGCCCGAGGGCACTGACGAACGTATCCTGCGCGCGGCCGACATCCTGCTGCGCCGGGGCGTGGTCGATCTGACCATTCTGGGCGACCCCAAATCCATCCAGACCATGACTTCGCAGCTTGGTCTGAATCTGAACGGCGCGCATTTGATCGATCCGGGCAAATCGCCTGATTACGGCGATTATGTGGCCACCTTCATGGATTTGCGCAAAAAGAAGGGCGTTTCCCGCGAAGTGGCCTGCGACTGCATGATCGATCCGACCTATTTCGGCACCATGATGGTTTTCAAGGGCCAGGCCGACGGCATGGTTTCCGGAGCCATCAACACCACGGCCCACACCATTCGGCCGGCTTTCCAGATTATCAAGACCAAGCCGGGCGCGTCCATCGTGTCCAGCGTCTTTTTGATGTGCCTCAAGGACCGCGTCCTGGTTTTTGGCGACTGCGCCGTGAACCCGAACCCCACGGCCCAGCAGTTGGCCGAAATCGCGATCAGCTCGGCCGAGACCGCGCGTATTTTTGGCGTGGATCCGCGCGTGGCCATGTTGTCCTATTCCACCGGTGATTCCGGGGCGGGCGGCGACGTGGACACGGTTATCGAGGCCACGCGCATTGCCCAGGAAATGGCACCAGGCCTGCTTTTGGAAGGTCCGCTTCAGTATGACGCGGCCATCGATCCCGATGTGGGCGCCAAGAAACTGCCTGGCAGCCAGGTTGCCGGCCGGGCCACGGTTTTCGTTTTCCCGGATCTGAATACTGGTAACAACACCTACAAGGCCGTGCAGCGCGCCGCCAACGCCGTGGCCATCGGTCCGGTTCTGCAGGGCTTGAACAAGCCCGTCAACGACCTGAGCCGCGGGTGTCTGGTGCCCGACATCGTCAACACCGTGGCCATCACGGCCATTCAGGCCCAGGCAGAAAAAGGTTTGATTTAATTTGATTTTAACTTGTGTAGAAGGGATTGTACTCGCATGAATATATTGGTCATCAATTCTGGTAGCTCGTCCATCAAATATCAGCTCATCGATATGAACACCGAAACGTCCATGTGTTCGGGTTTGGTGGAACGCATTGGCGAGGGCATGGGTGCCCTGACCCATAAAATCAAGCCCGGCACGGACGCCGAGCAGAAGTTTGTTTTCGAGCAGGAGTTTGTCTCCCATGTGGATGGCATGAAGCGCGTTGTCGAGCTGATCACCGACGCGGACAAGGGCGTTATTTCCTCCAAGGAGGAAATTCATGCCGTGGGACACCGGGTGTTGCTTGGTGGCGAGGAAATCAAGCATTCCGTCCAGGTTGATGACTGGGTCAAGGGCGTCATCCGTGATTACATTCCGCTTGGTCCGCTGCACAATCCCGCCAATCTGGCCGGTATCGAAGTGGCCATGGAGCTGTTTCCGCACGCGCCGTCCGTGGGCGTGTTCGACACGGAATTCCACCAGACCATGCCGGAAAAAGCCTTTCTGTATCCGCTACCTTACGAACTTTACTCGGACATGCGTGTACGGCGCTATGGCTTCCATGGCACGTCCCATGCCTACATCACCCGCCGGTCGGCCGAGTTCCTGGGCAAGCCCGTGGAGCAGGTCAATCTGATCACCTGCCATCTTGGCAACGGCTGTTCCATGGCCGCCGTGCGCAACGGACAGTGCGTCGACACGACCATGGGCATCACGCCCTTGGAAGGTTTGATGATGGGCACGCGTTGTGGCGATATCGATCCGGCCCTGGTGCCCTTTTTGATGGAAAAGAAGGGCTGGAGCGCGGCGGAGATCGACACGGTCATGAACAAGAAAAGTGGCTTGAAAGGCATTTGCGGCATGAACGACATGCGCGACATCCATGCCGCCCGTGCCAAGGGCGATGCCAAGGCGCAGCTGGCCTTTGATATGTTCGTGTACCGCATCCGCAAATATATCGGTGCGTTCGCCGTGGTTCTGGGACGGGTGGACGCAGTGGTCTTCACCGCCGGCATCGGTGAGAATGATGATTTTGTCCGCGCGGCGGTGTGCGAGGACCTCGGCATCCTCGGTATCGGCATCGACGCCGAGGTCAACGCCAAGCGCTCCGGCGAGGCCCGTCACATCGGCAAGCCCGGCATGCCCGTGTCCGTGCTGGTTGTTCCGACCAACGAGGAATTGGCCATTGCCCAGGCCACGATGAACGTTTTGAAGAAATAAGACGGCTCTACCCTCCTTGTGCCCCGGTGGAAGTTCGCTTTTACCGGGGCTTTTTCGTTTTTGGCGCCAAGACCGGCAGCTCTTCAATCGCCGGGCGCGACCCGCGATCCATCCCGGATGTTTTCGGGTGGATGGACGATGACAACGTCGCCCTGGTCGAGTCCGGAGCGGATTTCCGCGTTCTGTCCATTCATGTGATCGATACGCACTTCGCGCAGTCTGGCCGCGCCGTTGTCCACACGAAAGACCATCCATGACATGCCGTGGCGGAAGAGCGCACCCATGGGAACCTGCGGCGTGTCCGCGCTTTGCCACGTGCTGATGCGTGCCTGGACTCCGAAACGGTCGCCCAGCTCAAAGCCCGCGGAGGGGACCTCCAGCAGGTCGATACGCGCCTTGACCCGTTGTTCTTCCACGCCGATGGCCGAAATCTTGGTGAAGCCGCCTCGTTCCACCAACCGGACCTGACCGCGCAGGGGTGTCGGGCCGCCCCAATCTTCGATGGCCACCTCCGCGCCGGGTTCGACGCCAACGGCATCGCTGGACAGAAGCTCGACCTCGATTTCCAGATCATGCGGATTGCCCACTTCCATGATGGCCGTGGCCGGAGTCACGGTGCGCGCGTTTTCTTCATGCAGATTGAGCACATAGCCGTCCACCGGAGCCAGGATGGTCACGGTGTGCGCTCCCTGGTTCGAAGGTGTCGCGGTTTGGAGCAGGCCGGCCTGGACCTGGCTGATTTCGAATTGCGCCACGCTCAGGGCAAAGCGGGCCGCCTGTTCTTCCTTGCGCGTTACAAGCAGCTGGGCGTTTGTTGTGTCCCAGTCGTGTCGGGACACGGCCCCGGCACCAAGCAGGGCGTCGGTGCGTTGATGCGTTTTTTCGGCCAATGCCAGATTGGCCTGGGCGCGCTCCAGATCGGCCTGACGCAGCCGGGCGAGGGCCTGTGCCGCGTGTAGTCTGGCCTCGGTTTCGGCTTTGACCCGTTGATTGAGGATTCCCGCCGGTTCCGGAACAATTTGTGCCAGAACGGTGTGCCCGGCCCGGATTGGATCGCCGGCCCGAAGCTCCACCCGGTGCAAAAAACCCGCGACGGGTGCGAAGATGACGTATCGGGCGCGAATGCGGGTTTTGCCTTCCTCGGTCACGGTGACGGTCATGGGACCGGAGCGGATCTGGGCTGTTTCCACGGGCGTGGGGCGTGGCCACAGTCCGATCGTGACAAGGGCCGCAAGAACAAGGCCGGCACCAGCCAGGAGGATTTTGCGCAAGGAAGGGGTGTTCATTCTCTGGCCTTCAAGACTCCGAGGAGGTCGAGGTGTTGCACGCGGCGGGCCACCAACGCAAAGGATGCGACAGAGGCCAGCAGCACGATGAGCACTGCCGTGGTCCGGGCATGGACGGTCACGACCAGGGGCATGCGAACGGATTCGGTGCTGGCTGTCAGCACGAGAAGTCTGGCCAGCTCCGACCCGATGACAAGGCCCGGTCCCAGGGCCGCGAGGGTCAGCACGGACAGCTCCGCGAGGAGGATGAGGATGACATCTGCCTGGGAAAAGCCAAGGACGCGCAGCGTGGCCAAATCGCGGGTTCGCTCGGACAGGGCGATGCGGGCGCTGTTGTAGACGACGCCTGCCGAAACGATGACGGCGAAGCTGAAATACACGGACCGCACGATGTCCATCATGTTGCCCATGACCGACTCGAAGCTCTTTCGCGCGGCCTGTGTCGAAACCACGCTGGCGATGGCCGGGACTTCCTTGGCCCGGTCCAGGAATGCGTCCGTGCGCGCCGTGTCCAGGGCGAGATACGCGCCGCTGACGATTCGGTCCTCGCCCATCAGGCGGTTCAGGGCGCGGATATCCATGTATGCGCCGAGGCCGGAAAAATCGGTGACGGTTTCGACCATGACGGTGGTCAGACGGGGCCGTGTTCCCTCCTGAACTTCGACCCGCGTCTGATCTCCCGGTCGCAGATCGAGCACTTCGGCCAGTTTTGCGGAGAGGACCAGTCCGGAACTGGGCAGGGACACCGGGCGGCCCTGATCATCCAGAAGGCGGTTCAGGCGCGCATCGGACGCAATCCCGATAATGCCCACCCGGCGATGCCGGTGCCCGTGGGCAAGGAGCGCCGGCACTGTCCGAAACGGTTCGGCATGGAGGACACCGGGCAGGTGCGCCAGGTCGTGCAAGGCCGCGGGCGATGCCGGTTCGATCAGGCTGATGGTCATGTCCTGGCGTTGCGACCGGGTCCATTGGAAATCCATGAGATACGCGATGCCGTCACCCATGGCGCCGGGCAGAATGGGTATGGCCGTGGCCAGGGACAAGCCGAGAACAGTGAACAGCGCCTGGCCGGGTTTGCGTTCCAGATTACGCAGCACCATCCGGGGCATGGGAGGAAGCAAACGCGTAAGCCCTGATTTTTCCAACAGGGATGGGCCGAAGCGGGGTGGTGTTTCCGGACGCATGGCCTCGGCCGGGGGCAGGCCGGCGGCCTGGAGCACGGCCGCGACCACGCCGAGAAACGCCGCGCCGGCGCTGGCTGCCAGGGCCAGGGCCAGCGCCGTCCAATCCGGACGGAAAAGGAGCTCCGGAAATTGGAAAAAACGTCGGTATAGCACGACCATTTCATGCCCCAGCCACAGTCCGATCACGGTGCCGATGATTGTTGCCGCAAGCACGGCGGCCAGAGCGAACTGGGCATAATGCCATCCCACGGCCGCCGAGGAATATCCGAATGACTTGAGCTGGGCGATCTGTTCCCGCTGCAGCCGGACCAATCGTGTCAGGGCCGCGCTGGTCATGAAGGCCGCGATGGTCAGGAATACGGCGGGAAAGGCCAGGGCAAAGCCGCGCAGGATGGCAATGCGGTCATCAATGAGCTTTGAGGAGGTGTGTTCCGTGCGGTCATAGGACACCCGTCCGCCATGGGGCGCGAGAAGAAGGTCCAGGCGCGCTTTGACGGCGGCCGTGGTCCCTCCCGGGGCCAGGGTCGCGACGACGCTGTTGAACGCTCCTTCCAGCCCGAAGGCCTGGGCCAGGGCGCGTTCGTTCATCCAGAAAATGCCGAAACCCCGGTTGTCCGGCACGGTCTCGCCGGGTCGTGTTTCGTAGACGAATTCCGGGGACAGGGCCGTGCCGACAATGCGCAACGTGGCGCGAGCGCCGTATATGGTCGCTTGAAGGGTGTGCCCCGGTTGCAGACCGTGGGCCGTGGCAAAGGCCTCGGAAATCAGGACTTCCGATCCATGTCCCGGTTCGGGAAGGCGCCCACGCCGTAAATGCGGCACGTTGATGCGCCACGGGCGGTCATCGGGCATGGACAGGATGACGCCGTCGACAGGGGAACGCATGCCGGGCATGTCCAGGCTCAGCGAGCCCTTGATCCGTGTTTCCACGGAGGCCACGCCGGGGATTTTGGCCAGCTCCCGGCCCAATGCGTTGGGCGCGCGTTTGAGCTCGCAGAATACGTCGGCCAGACGGTTGCGTTCGTAGTAGTCGTCGCGGGCCGCTTCCAGGGAGCGGACCAGGCCCTTGGACATGATCATGACCATCAACCCGCAGGCCATGACCAGGGCCACGGCGGTCATCTGACCCTTCATGGCGGCGAGATCGCGCAGGAGTTTTCGTGTCAGGGCCATCATTGCGTCACCACTCCAGCTCATGGACCGGGCGACGTGTCGTCTGGGCGCGGATGGACGTGATGCGCCCGGCCGAGAGGAAGATGACCCTGTCGGCCATTTCCGCGATGGCCGCGTTGTGTGTGATGATCACGGCCAGGGTGCCAAATTCGCGGTTGATGCGTTCGATGGCTTCGAGCACGGTGATGCCGGTTTTTACGTCCAATGCGCCGGTGGGCTCGTCGCAGAGAAGCACGGCCGGACGCTTGGCGATGGCCCTGGCGATGGCCACGCGCTGCTGTTCGCCGCCCGAAAGCTGGGCCGGGAAATGATCCATGCGGTCGGCGAGTCCGACCAGCGACAGGGCGGCTTCGGCGGACATGGGGTTGTGGACGATGTCCGTGATCAGGGTCACGTTTTCGCGGGCCGTGAGGCTCGGTATGAGGTTGTAGAATTGAAAAACGAAGCCCACGGCGTCGCGTCGGTAGCGGGTTAATGTCGTGTCGTTGGCGGTGGTCAGGTTTTGGTCCTTATACACAATGGTCCCCCCGGAGGGAGAATCCAGGCCGCCCAGGATGTTGAGCAGGGTGGATTTGCCACTGCCCGACGCGCCGAGGAGCACGACCAGTTCGCCGGGATGAAGATCGAGGTCGATGCCGTCCAGAGCGCGTACCTCCAGGCCCATGCCCTGGCGGTAGATTTTGGTCAGTCCTCGGGCGCGGAAAATTGGATCGGATGATCTGCCTTGGCGCATTGTCGAGTCCTGGTTAGTATTTGCCCACGGTGATCAAACATGAATCAGGCGCTTTGGTCAATTTCCGTCCACGCGCGGTCACTGTCGCCGTTGGATTTCTTTACATCAATCGGCGTGGATTTTGGGATTGAATGGAGGTACGGGCTCTGCCTGGATATTTGGAGCGGTTCATGCAAAGCCCCGCAACGGTCAGGCTGCGGAATTTTGTCGCCAGGCCGGTTGTACGTTACGGAGGGATTTTTTTGATGCACGGCGCGCACGGCGATCTCGGATCGCGGAGAAACGGATGCGAAAGATATTTTGGGTAATCGCGGCTCTTGTGGTGGCGGCGGCCGGGGGCGGGTACTGGTACATGAACCGGGGGGCGGACAAGCCCGTGCTGATCACGGCGCGGGCCGTGCGCATGGACATCGAGGAGTCCGTTCTGGCCAGCGGCATGGTCCATGCCCTAAACACGGTCGAGGTCGGCGCGCAGGTTTCGGGGCAGCTGCAACATCTGCACGTCGCCCTGGGCGACCGGGTGACCAAGGGCCAGCTTCTGGCCGAGATCGATCCGCAACAACAAAAGAACGCCCTGGATAATGCCCAGGCCGGATTGGCCAATGTGCAGGCCCAGAAACGGGCCAAGGAAGCTCTGCTCAAGCAATATCAGCTTGAGCTGACCCGTCAGCAGCGCATGCGCGACCGCGACGCCTCGGCCCAGGCCGACCTGGAAAGCGCCGAGGCCCAGGTGGCCACGACCAAGGCCGAGATCGCCGCGTTGGAGGCCCAGATCATCCAGGCTCGGACCGAGGTCGACACGGCCCAGGTCGATTTGGGGTACACCCAGATTTCCGCGCCCATCGACGGCGTGGTGGTGGATATCGAAACCAAGGAAGGGCAGACCATCATCTCGGCCCAGACCGTGCCGACTATCCTGACTCTGGCTGTTTTGGACACCATCACGGTCAAGGCCGAAATCTCCGAGGCCGACGTCGGTAAGGTCCGGCCGGGGATGGAAGTGTATTTTACCACGCTTGGCGGCACGAAGCGTCATCAGAGCACGCTGCGCGCCATCGAGCCGGGGCCGACCACGGACATCGACGACTCCACCAGCGCCTCCAGCGCGGACGCCATCTATTATAATGGCCTGTTCGACCTGGCCAACCTTGACCACGCCTTGCGCATCGGCATGACCGCCCAGGCGACCATTGTCTTGAACCGGGCGCAAAACGCGTTGTGCATTCCAGCCTCGGCCCTGGGGGCCGTGGGTGCGGACGGGCGGGGCACGATCGCGGTGCTGCGCGGCGAGACGCAGGAACGGGTACCCATCCGCGTCGGGATTTCGGACAAGGTCCATGTGCAGATTCTGGAAGGGCTTCAGGATGGGGACGTCATTGTCGTCAGCGACAGCAGCGCCGCCGATCTGCCCGTTGAAAACGCCACCCGGCCCAGGCGCGGTCCCGGCGGGCCGCCTCCGGGGGGAGCGTAGCCGTGAGCGAGGCCCTGCTTGAACTGTCCGGCGTTTGGCGTCGGTTTCCGGCCGGAGACGAAGAGATCGCCGTCTTGAAGGACATCAACCTGCGCATCGATGCCGGCGAAATGGTGGCCATCATCGGCGCGTCGGGGTCCGGCAAATCGACGTTGATGAACATTCTGGGCTGCCTGGACCAGCCCTCGGCCGGAAGCTACCGCATCGGCGGACAGGAAACCGGAGAATTGGACGCCAATGAGCTGGCCCGTTTGCGGCGGGAGTATTTCGGATTCATTTTTCAGCGCTATCATCTGCTGACGCATCTGGACGCGGTGCGCAATGTCGAGATCCCGGCTGTTTATCTCGGGCAGCCCAAGGCCCAACGCCGGATCAGGGCCGCGGAACTTCTGGCCCGCATGGGCCTGGGGGACCGGCGCAACCATCGGCCCAGCCAGCTTTCGGGTGGACAGCAGCAGCGGGTGTCCATCGCCCGCGCGCTCATGAACGGCGGCGACGTCATTCTGGCCGACGAACCCACCGGCGCCCTGGACAGCGCCAGTGGGGCCGAGATGATGGACATTTTGCATGAGCTGCACGCACGCGGTCACACCATCATCCTGGTCACCCATGACGCCCAGGTGGCCAGCCACGCCCAGCGCGTCATCGAACTGCGCGACGGCGAGATCATCAGCGACCAGCGCACCAGGCCGCTTGCCCCGGGCGTGGCCCGGGCGCGTTCGGCGCATCCGGTCGAGCGGCCCATGCTGGCCGTCTGGGGGCGGTTCGTGGAGGCGTTGGGCATGGCGCTCAAGGCCATGGACGCCCACCGCATGCGCACCCTTTTGACCATGCTCGGCATCATCATCGGCATCATGTCTGTCGTGTCCGTGGTCGCCTTGGGGCAGGGGGCCCGCCAAAAGGTCATCGACGATATCAGCTCCATGGGCACCAATATCATCGACATCTTGCCCGGCAGTGATTGGGGCGATAAAAGATCAAGCAAAATTCACACGTTGTCCGCGTCGGATCTGACAGCCCTGCGGGCTCAGGTCTATGTGGACAGCGTCACTCCCGGCGTCAGCGGCAGCGTGTCCCTGCGCCTGGACAATGTTTCGGTCAGTGCCGCGGTCAAGGGCGTGGGCCGGGAGTATTTCCGCGTACGCGGTCTGGACATCGCCGAGGGCGCGATTTTTTCGTCCGCGGACGAGGCGGCCCTGTCCCAGGTCGTGGTCATCGACCACAACACTCGCAACAAGCTGTTCGCCGCGCACGAAGACCCCCTGGGGCGGGTCATCCTCCTGGGCAGTCTGCCGTGCACGATCATCGGCGTTACGGCCGAGAAGGACGGTCCCTTCGGCAACAACGAGAACCTCCAGGTTTTCATTCCCTACACCGCGGCCATGGGCCGGCTTTTGGGGCAGGGATATTTCAATTCCATCACCGTGCGCGTGGCCGACGGGGTGTCCAACCAGCTGGCCCAGCAGAGCATCATCAAACTTCTGACCCAGCGCCACGGCACCAAGGATTTTTATACCTCAAGCTCGGACAGCATATTGCAGACCGTGAAAAAAACCACGGCCACCCTGACCCTGCTCATTTCCGCCATCGCGGTCATTTCGCTGGTGGTGGGCGGGATCGGGGTTATGAACATCATGCTTGTCTCGGTCACGGAGCGGACCCACGAAATCGGCATCCGCATGGCCGTGGGCGCGCGTCAGGGAGATATCATGCAGCAGTTTTTGATCGAGGCCGTGCTGGTCTGCCTTATCGGCGGCCTGTTTGGCATACTGTTGTCCTACGGGGCGAGTATTGTCTTTTCCCTGTTCGTGTCGGCCATGACCATGCAGTTTTCGATGTGGTCCATCGTGGCCGCCTTTGGCTGTTCGTCCCTGATCGGCGTGGTCTTCGGTTTCCTGCCGGCCAGAAACGCCGCCCGCCTCAACCCCATTCAGGCGTTGGCCAGGGAATGACCATGAAGTTCTTCACGGTACTCGTTTGTTTATGCGCCCTGTGCGCGTGTTCGGCCTTGCGCTCGAAGTATTCCACGCCCCCCGTCGCGCTGCCCGCGTCCTGGGTCGGATCGGCGTTGAACGCCACCGTGGATCAGGCCGGCCCTTGGTGGATGGCCTTTGACGATCCGGTGTTGAACGCCCTGATTGACCAGGCCCTGGTCCGGAACAACGATCTGGCCGCGGCCGCCATCCGGGTGCGGACGGCCAGATTGCAGGCCCGGCTGACGGGCACCAACATTACGCCGGACGTCAGTGTCAGTGGGGACACATCCGCCTCGCGTGATGTGGAGAGCGGTGTCATTTCCCGCGAACACGGCGTGTCCGCGAGTTTGAGCTATGAAATCGATCTGTGGGGCAAATTGGCCGCGGCCCGCGATGCGGCCGAATGGGAAGCCCAGGCCACGGACGAGGACCGGCTGAACACCCGGTTGACCCTGATCGGGACCGTGGCCGAAACATACTGGAAAATCGCCTATCTGAGCGAGCGCATTGCCCAGGCCGAGGCCAGCGTCGCCACGGCCCGTCAGACCCTGGAGCTGGTTTCCGTCCGGCATGAGGCCGGAGCCGTGTCCGGGCTGGATATGGTCCAGGCCCGGCAGGACTTGGCGGCCCAGGAAGCCGTTCTGCCGGCGTTGGTCGAGGAACGGACGCAAAGCCGCATGGCCATGTCTGTTTTGTTTGATCAGCCGCCCCAAACGGCCGTGCCGGAACGCGGCACGCTGCCTCGGGGGGCACTCCCGGAAATTGCCGCCGGTGTTCCGGCCGAACTTTTGTCCCGACGCCCGGATCTGCGCGCCGCCGAGCTGCGTTTGCGCGCCAGTCTGGCCGAGGTGGATCAAGCCAGGGCGGAAATGTATCCGCAGCTGACGCTGACCGGGAGCCTTGGCTCCAGCAGCCTGGAGTTGCGCAGCGTGCTGGACAATCCCATCGCCACTCTGGGCGCGGGGTTGGTCCTGCCTTTCGTGCAGTGGAACACGGTGCGACTGAACATCAAGGTCGGGCAGAGCCAGTACGAGGAAGCCGTGGTCAATTTCCGGCAGACATTGCTTGAGGCCCTGCTGGACGTGGAAAAGGCCCTGGCCGCGCGACAGCGGTACGAGGCCGAGCGGTCGTGGCTGGAAGAATCCCTGACCCAGGCCCGGCTGAGCGAGGAGATGTCGGCGGAGCGTTATCGGGCCGGGGCTATCTCATTGCAGGACTGGCTGGAAACCAGGGAAACGCGGCGGGCCGCGGAAGTCGATCTGGCCGAGAACCGTCTCAATCGCCTGATCAGCGTGATGGATATCTATCTGGCTTTGGGTGGGGACGCGGCGGGCGTGGCACGGCGGTGATCGCCATGGCGGCGGATATGTCGAAACAAGCAGGGCGCGCTCCCATGGGGAGCGCGCCCTGCTTTGCGTTTGGTGCGCCTAGAACGTGATTTCGCCGGCAAGCACGCTGCCGGTCGGGATAACGGCTTGTTCCGGGCCGTCATTGACGATGCGGACGTCGCCCGTGCACCGGATGTTGTCCTCGAAGCGCACGTCGCCCTCGATGGTCAGGCTGGAGCATTCCAGCAACGACGGTGGCGTTTTCGGGAAGCGTCCCAAGAACATGTCTATTTTTTTGTAGAATTTTTGATCGAGCACGATTCGTGGCATGGGCGTTGTCCGGATCGGATTGGGCGTGATGGTGTCGCGTTCGGTGCGGACGAAGCAATCCGACATGACCTGCAGCAGGTCGGCCGTGGTTTTGACCGGCGCGAAGCGCTTGCGGGGCACGATAACGGCCTGGGCGTTCAGGAAATTGGTGATGGCCGAGCCCATGGCCGTTTCCAACTGGAACACCTTGGGCGAATTGGGGTCGCGTGGGTCCAGGGTCTTGGGGTTGATGATCAGATCCAGCGGCATCATGCGGTGGGACACGAAGACCGATTGCAGTATCCGCAGGTCCACCCAGATGGAATTGGTGTTGAAGAACTTGAATTTATTGATGTCGCAGAAGGAATCCATCTCCTTGTCCGGGCACTGGGCCACCTCGCGCAGGGCAAGTTGCTTGTTCTTGCGCAACCGACACAGGTGGCCGCCTTTTTTGTCCTGTTCCGTGCGCCTGGCCACCTCCATCAGGAAGGGCAGCTTGTTGTGGACCATGTAGCCCAGCAGGCGGCGATTCATGATGGCTCCGAGGTTGTCGGAATTGGAGATGAAGGCGTATTCGTAGCCCCTGTCGAGCAGGGCGTCGAGGATGCCCGAGGTGATCATGGCCGTGTAGATGTCGCCATGTCCCGGAGGATTCCATTCCAATTCGGGATTCTGGGGCCAGGACGCCGGCGAGTGATCCTTGGCCAGGATCTTGGGGTAGCGATGTTGAAGAAAGGCCAAGTCAATGCCCGTGTCGCCGTTGTTGAACGAGCCGACCTTGAGCATGGTGTCCATGTGGGTCTTGAAGCTGTTCATGAAGATCTGCGGAAAATCCACGCCGTAATGGGTGCGGATGTTCGTGGCCTGAAGCAGGATCAAATCCAGAAAGCTTAGCCCGTCCTTGACCGGGATGAGGGATTTGGCCGACTCCAGCCCCATGCTCGTGCCCAGGCCGCCGTTTAATTTGATGACCGCCGTCTTGTGCAGGGTCCGCTCGCCCAGGGGCTTGAATTTATCCATGGCGTCATAATCGGCCAGTTCCTGCTCGTCCACGGGCATGACATCCCGATCGGAGAACTTGCCTTGGGCACCATACAGGAATTGATTGAAATAGCATTTGAAGGTGTTGATGACGATGGCCGGCAATCCCTGTTGTTCCATTTTCAGGGCAAAGGGGCGGAACAGGGCGGCCAGTTCGGGGTCGTCGACATTGACGCAGCTGATATCTTTACTCATGTGGCATCCTTGAAAGGTGAAACACCAGTGACGAGGCTCACGGTGATGGTTGGGGTCCCGGAAATGATATATCGCCGGATTTGTCCGAAATTTCAGGCAATATAGCTTATGTTACGGATTTCGTCCATCGTTGTGACGGCCGCCGGCGATGGAATTCAAGAGGTTGGATCAGATTGATCCGAAGGACTGGGGCAGTTTGTGCTGGTATTTGAGAAAGGTGATGGTGACGCGGGCCTGATCGGCGGACTGCTCCACGTGCAGATGCCCATGCAACCGTTCCACCAGTCGGTAGCAGGTGGCTAGGTTGGGCGTGTCGCCGCCTTCGAAGGGCATGAGCAAACGATCCTGGGTGGGCAGGGTGGTCCGCACCGGAGAAAGGAGCAGGGTGACATGCACCAGGTCCGTGGATTCGGCCGCCGAGATGTCCAGGTGGCCATTGGTGGTCAGTACCCCGGTGGACTGTGAAATCAGGTGCATGAAAATGCGGTGGAGGAATTCCTGATCGGCGTGGATTTTGGGCGTATCCTCCGGAATCCGGACTTCGCAGACAATGCCCTGGCGTTCCAGCCGGGGGGAAAGCAGGCGCAGGATGAAAGCCAGGGTCGCCGGAATGGAACATCCGGTCAGGTTGACTTCGATGGGTTCCAAATAGGCGTTGATGCGGAGCATGAGGCGTTCCAGGCGATTGCATTCCTCCAGGATGACCCCGGTTTCCATGGCGTCCGGAAAGCGGCCGCGTAGCTTGCGCGCGAAGCCACCCAGGGAAACCAGGGGATTGCGGATTTCATGGGCCACCTCCTCGGTCATGGTCCGCAACATGTTCAGTTTTTCGTTTTGGAGCAAAATTTTGTCCATGTAGGAATGACGGGTCACGTCCAGGATCATTCCCTCGACCCGTTCGGCCGTGCCCTTGTGGCCCGGATTGCGGGCAATGGACTGCGCGTGCAGGAAAACCTGGTAGCCTTTCGCGTGCATGAATCTGAATTCCAAACGGAAGGACTCCGCTTCGGGTTCGAAGGCGCGTTTGAGGGTATTCAGGAACGGGGCGCGGTCCTCGGGGACAATGTATTTGAGGAATGATTTGGGCGAGGCCATGATTTCGCCGGGCGGGTAGCCCAGAATGCTCTCGGTGGTCTGATTCAGGAATTCGAATTCCAGGGATCGGTTGATGATGAAGATGATCACCGGCAGATTCTGAATCAGTTCCTGAAGATGCTCCTGGGTTTCCTGGACCCGCGCCCGAAGCTGGGATTGGGCCAGGCAATTCCGCAGGCTGTTGGTGAACACCTCCATGCTCGCAATGGGCTTGGTCACGTAATCCCAGGCTCCGGCCTTGAAGGCGTCGATGGCGTCGGTGATGTGGGTGCGACCGGAAACGATGATGACGGGCGTGCCTGGGCGTTCATTTTTCATGACCCGGAGCAGGTCCATGCCGTTGGCGTCGCCAATGCCCAGATCAAGCAGCACCAGGTCGGGCTGGTCCCGGCGGAAGAACACCATGCCCGCGTCGGAAGAATCGGCCTGAAGGCTGCGAAAACCCGCGTCTTCCAGCCATGAAGCCAGGCTGGCGCGTATCGCCGCGTCGTCTTCGATGATCAGGATGCTTTGGGACATGCCGGAATCTCCGCGGGATCGCCCGGTGCGCCGGAGTGCGGCAACACGATGGAAAAAATGTTCATGTGCTGGTTGTGTTCGTATTTGACCCGACCACCGTGGAGTCCCACGATCTGCCGCACGAAGAACAGACCATGGCCCGTGCCTTCGGCTGGTCCCGAGGCCGCCGAGCGGAAGTCGGCCTCGAACAGGCGGGCCGCGTCCTCGGCGGGCAGGGGATTGCCCGTGGTCGCGATATAAATGCGGATGCCGTCCTTGTCCGGGCCGAATGCGCTGGGTTCGACGTCCCAGCCATAAATCAGGCGTTTGCGACTGGTCCCGGACGGGGTCTGCACGGGTTGGGTATACTTGACCGCGTTGGATAGCAGATTGGCCACGACCTGGCTCAAGAGGCCCAAATCGGCGTGGAGGATGATTTCCTGATCAATATGCACATCCGGGGCGATTTCGATGCGCACGCCTTGTTCCTGGAGCAGGGAGCGGAAGCGTTCCATCTGCGGTTCCAGGATCTGGCTTTTGAATTTGCACATGCGCAGCACCAGGTCATAGCGTCCTTTTTCGAAATGGCCGCGGCGGAGCAGGCTTTCGAGAAACAGGCTGGACTGTTGAAAGCGCTTGGTGATGACCGTCAGCTGATTCCGCAGATCCCGGACCTGATCGGGCAGCATGCGCCGGATGGCCGAGTCCTGGGCGCCTCCCCGAGGTGGGGCCAGACTGTCGATGCTGCGGCTCAATTCGGCCAGGGCTTTGTCCATGCGCAGAAACAGAAGTTTGAAATGCATGTTGGGCACGATGATGTTGTGCCCGATATCGCGGACCAGATTATTGATGAAGGTCAGCCGCTGCCGACCACTGACCACGCTTTGTTTCAGGCTCATGACCCGGGCGACGCGTTCGGTGTATTCGGCGAAGAAGGTTTGTTCCGCCGGGGAAAGGGGCTTGTGCACGCAAAACACGCCCAGCAAGGGGTCTGGCACCGTCTGGTCGCAGATGGGAAAGGCGTGGAAGTCGCCATGCTGGATCATCCGCGCCTCGGCCGGACAGATAGGCTCGGGAAAATGAATGATCTTGGGTCCCTGTGAATTCGTGGTTCGCCGCAACTGCAAGACGCCGTGGCGGTTTTGCAGGTAAAGGGAGGCCGGGGTTTTCAGGCAGACTTCGGGCACCAGCACACAGAGGGATTTGAATTCCCGCAGAGCCTCGTATTCCAGGCTCAGATCGAGAAAAACAAGCAAGGCCTTTTCGGGCGAGGTCGGGCCGTCGGCGTGATCGGCGCCAATTTTTTCGAGGATTCTGGCCCGGAGATGTTTGCGCGCGGGAACAAGGAGTTGCATGGCCCGTCCTGGAAAGAGGTTTGTCTCTGTCTAACACGGGCCATGGCGTCCTGCAATCAAGGTTTGCGCGGTTTGTTGCGTCCGTCGTATTTTTTGGGGTCGATGTTGTATTTTTTGATCTTGTAATTGATGATCCGGTAGCTGGCGCGCAGATCCCTGGCTACTTGGAGCATGTTGCCACCGCAGCGTTGCAGCGCCTCGACCAGGATTTCCTGTTCGAATTTGCCCACGGCCTCGCCAAAAGATAGCTGCGTGTCCGTGGCCGAGCTTTCGGCCGTTTGCAGGGTCGGCGGCAGGTGATAGGTCCTGATGGCTTCCTCGTTGCAGATCAGGGTCGCCCGCTCCATGCAGTTACGCAGTTCGCGGACGTTGCCGGGCCATTGGTACTGGGTCAGCAGGTCTATGGCCGGCATGGAAATACGCTTGATGTTCTTGGCGTATTCCTTGGCAAAGGATTCCAGGAAGTATTCGGCCAGGGGCAGGATATCCTCCCGGCGTTCGCGCAGGGGCGGGATGAAGATGGGAAAGACGTTGATCCGGTAGTAGAGATCCTCGCGGAATTTTCCGGACTTGATCAGATTTTCCAAGGGCTGGTGCGTGGCGCAGATAATGCGCACATCGACCTTGATGGTTTTTTCGCTGCCCAGACGTTGAATTTCCCCTTCCTGCAGGGCGCGCAGCAACTTGGCCTGGGCTTCGGCGCTGAGCTCGCCGATTTCATCCAGAAACAGGGTGCCGGTGTGGGCCAGTTCAAACCGGCCTTTTTTGGTGCCCACCGCGCCGGTGAAGGCTCCGCGCTCATGCCCGAAGAGCTCGCTTTCCAGGAGCTCCGAGGGCAGGGCCGCGCAGTTCAAGCGCACCAAGGGCTTGGACCGCCGAGAGCTGGCGTTGTGGATGCTCTCGGCCAACAGCTCCTTGCCCGTGCCGGACTCACCGCGCAGCAGGACCGAGGCCCTGCTGGACGCGACTTGCAGAATCTGCCCCATGACAAAGGCCATGGCCTTGGACGTGGCCACGATCTTGGCCTGGTCCAGGGCTTTTTCGCGCTCCAGGTTCTCGCCCAGAAAGCCCATGGATGCCCACAGTTCCTTCTGGGCCATGTTTTCCTGCAGATAAGCGGTTTGGCGGGCGATGACCGAGGCCAGCACCTCCAGAAAGGCGCAGTGCATGGCCAAGACCTCGGCGGGCTGGCAGGGAATGTCCGCGCTCAGGACGCCCAGGGCCTCCAGATTGCCGTCGGCGTCGATGCGGCTGATGGGCACGCAGATGAAGGCCAACTCGGTCAGTTCCTTTTGGGTGCGCCCCATGGCCTTGTTCAGAAAGCGCTCGTCGCGCTCCATTTTCTCAATGATTATGGATTTGCCCGTGTCCAAGACCTGACCCGTGACCCCCTGGCCCGGAGTATAGGTGGCCTTGACCGGTCCCTTGTGTCCGTGGGTGAGATCGAAGCGGATGGTGTTTGTTTTGGGATCGAAAATGGCCAGGGCCATGCGTTTGTAGCGCATGGCATCGGCCGTGGTCTGGAGCAGACTGTCCAGACTCGATTGAAGAGGGCTCAACGGATCGAGGTTTTGCACTGTCTGGTGCAGCGTGTGCAGGAAATGCAGAAATTCGTCGCTCGTCATGATGTCCTGTGGTGTTGCGTGGCGTGGCCGGGCAAGGAATGCTTCGCCCGGCCGGGACGGCGTTCTGACGGGCCCTTGCGTCGCCCCAAGGGCGCGCAGGGTCAGCTTTGGGGTTTTGCCTTGAGGGCGGCGATTTTGTAGTCGAGATAGGCGGTATTGCTGTCACCCTTGGCCTTGAGGGCTTCGTACTCGGCGATGGCCACGTCGATGCGCCCAGCCTTTTCGGCGGCAAAGGCCAGGGTGCCGGAAATCATGGCCTGATATTCGTCGTTGGCGTTTTGTTTCAGATTGGCGAGCAGGTCGGCGGCCTTGGCGTGCTCGCCCTGCATCATGAAGCTTTTGGCCTCTCCCAGGCCGGCGACAATGCGCATGTCGGACACGTCGCTGCCGCCCACGGCCCTCCAGGCATTGGCTGCCTTGTCGAAGTCCTTGGTGTCCATGTAAACCTTGGCAAGTTCCAACCGGGCCGCGACACGCAGATCGGCCGGGGCGGTGGCGGCGAACTCTTCCAGCCGCTGGGTCCGGTCGGCTGATTCGGTCTGGATGAGGATGCCGCCCAGCTGGCTGACGGCCTTGGCTCTTTGGGCTTCCTGATAGCTGGTCACCCCGGAATACACGGCTGCGGCGGCGATGATCCCGCCCACGGCCCAGGCAAGGGGTTTGATGTTGTCCAGGATTTTTTTCAAAAACGGATGGATGTCCGAATCCATTTCCTGTTCGATGGTCTTTAAAATATCTATCTGTCCAGTTTTGTCTTCCATGCGGCGCTCCTTGAAAGCAAATTGCCATTATTGTTAAAGCTTTGCTTCTGTAGGCGCAAACCAACAAAAGGTCAAAGAGATTGGAGCGTGAAAAGCATGTTGAAATCACGGGGAATTTATTTTCGAACCCATCCCTTCCGGCCGCGTTTTCTTGCGCGTGGGCGGGGGTTGGTATTCCTGCCGCCTCGCGTGATGAGAGTGCTGCCCGACGGCGTTTTCTTGCGCGTGGGCGGGGGTTGGTATAGTCCGTTTTGATCAAATTTTCGACAATCGATTGAACCGCAACCAAGGACGGAGTGAGGGATGAATCTGGAATCACAAATGCTTGCCCTGGCCCGGGCCGCCAAGACCGCTTCCCGCGAGCTGGCCACGGCCCCCGGCCGTCGGCGCGACGAGGCTTTGACCATTTTGGCCGGGCTGCTTGAATCGTCCACGGCCGAGATTTTCGCGGCCAACGCCAAGGATCTGGACGCGGCCCAGGCGGCCGGCCTGGACGCGGCCCGCGTGGACCGACTGCGCATCACGGACAAGACCGTGGCCTCCATGGCCGGGGCCTGCCGCCACGTGGCCACCCTGCCCGATCCGGTGGGCGAGGTGGAGAACATGGTCCGTCGGCCCAACGGGCTTTTGGTCGGACGCATGCGCATTCCCCTCGGCGTTATCGCCATCATCTACGAGTCCCGTCCCAACGTGACCATCGACGCGGCCATTTTGTGCCTCAAGGCCGGCAACAGCGTCATCCTGCGCGGCGGGTCCGAGGCCTATCATTCCAATCTAGCCCTGGGCGGCCTGCTCCAGCGGGCGCTGGACCAGGTCGGGCTGCCCGCTGGGTGCGTGCAGATGGTCCCGACCACGGACCGCGCCGCCGTCAGCCATCTGCTGGCCCTGGACGAGCATATCGACGTGGTCATCCCGCGCGGCGGCGAGGGACTGATCCGGGCCGTGGTCAAGGCCGCGACCATGCCCGTGCTCAAGCATTACAAGGGCGTCTGCCACATCTACGTGCATCAGGACGCCGATCAGGATCGGGCTCTGGCCATCATCGAAAACGCCAAGGTGCAGCGTCCCGGAGTCTGCAACGCCCTGGAATGCCTGCTCGTGCACCAGGACATCGCGGCTTCCTTCCTGCCCCGCCTGGCCGCGCATCTGGCCCCGTTTGGCGTGGCGTATCGGGCCTGTCCCAACGCCCTGCCCCTGCTTGGGTCCACGGCCACGGCGGCCACGTCCGAGGACTATGGCTTCGAGTTTTTGAGCCTGACCATGGCCGTCAAGGTTGTCGCTTCCCAGGCCGAGGCCGAGGCGCATATCGCGGCGCATGGTTCGGGCCATTCCGAGGCCATCCTGACCGCCGCCCATGACCGGGCCATGCGCTTTCTGAACACGGTGGACGCATCCTGCGTGCTGATCAACGCCTCGACCCGTTTCAACGATGGCGGGGAATTGGGGCTGGGCGCGGAAATCGGCATCAGCACGTCCAAGATTCACGCCTACGGACCCATGGGCGTGCAGGAACTGACCAGTCAGAAATTCATCGTCTTTGGTCAGGGGCAGGTGCGTGAATAGGGACGAGGTTCTGGCCGGAGCCGTCGGAATTTTTGGCGGCTCGTTCAATCCGCTGCACAATGGCCATCTGCGCATGGCCATCGAAACGCGCGAAGCCTTGAATTTGCGCCGGGTGGACTTGGTTCCGGCCCATGTTCCGCCGCACAAGCCGGAGCTGGGGCTGTTGCCCTTTGCCCTGCGTCTTGACGTGATCCGGGAGGCCGTGGCCGGAGTGGACGGCCTGGGCGTCAGCGCCATCGAGGCCGAGGTGGATGGTCCGTCCTATTCCTTTGAAACCATGGCCCGGCTGCGCGCGGCGACTCCGGACACCCGGTTCGCGTTCATCATGGGCAGCACGGATTTTTTGACCCTGCGTGACTGGCATCGGGGTCTGGAATTGCCCCTGGTCACGGACATCGTCGTGGCGGACCGGAGCGGCCTTGACTTGGCGGCCGTGGACCGGTTCATGAGCGCGCACTGGACGTGGAGCGCGGAAGGAACGGCGGTGCGCCGCATCGAGGGTGGACAGCGGGTGGTGTTCGTGACCATCCCCCGCCTGGATATCAGCGCCAGTCTGGTCCGGGAGAAATTTTTGCACGGGCGGGATGTGACGGCCTTGGTGCCCGATGCCGTGCGGCGGCGGATGCGGATCGAACCGGATTATTTTCATCATTTTTGGACAAGTTAACGGAGGAAGACATGGTTGGCCATATTGTCATGTGGAAATTGAAGGACAACGCCGAGGGCAAAACCGCCGCCGAGAACGCGGCCATCATGAAGTCCATGCTTGAAGCCCTGCCCGGGTTGATTCCGGAGTTGAAAGGCTTGACCGTGAGCACGGACGTGTTCGCGTCCATTCCCGAAACGGACGTGGTGCTGTACACGGTCTTCGAGACCGCCGAGGACCTGCAAACCTACCAGGTTCACCCGGAACACCAGAAATGCGTGGGCTTCATTTCCGCCGTGGTCGCGGAACGGCGGATGGTGGACTATACGTTTTAGGCTACGTGGCCCCAAGATCACGAAACCCCCTGACGGCGCACACCGTCAGGGGGTTCTTCATGTCGTCCGCCGGTCGCGTTTTCAACTTGGGGAAAGCAGCGCGACCGTGACTTGTTTTTTGCCAAAGCGCTTGGCCTCGTTGGTGTCCGGGATAAAGATATCCATCCGCTGGGAGTGCTTCTTGCTCATCAAATCCGCGATTTCAAAGATTCCGTGTCCCTTGACATAGACTTTTTTGCCAAAAACCCATCCCTGGGCGAAAAGATCCCGGCTGACCGCGACAATGCCCGGACGAACCTTGGCCAGGCTGGCCGTGACGGTCGGGTTGGGGCCGCATTCCGCGACGGTCGGGCTGTAGGCCGTGATCGTCAGTTCACGGACCTTGGTGTCCCTCAGTTCCGCGATTTGGCGGAGCAGGTCCTGTTTTTCCTCGCTCAGGGCTTCGATCCGGGGAACGTAATAATTACCCGCCTCCATCCGGGTCACGGCGTTGACCGTGAATCCGACCAGGGTGGAGATAATGACGAAAAAGAGCGAGGTCACGACAAATGCACCATGACCATTCATGTGTTTACCTCGTGTTGGTGGTGAAGAAAACCGGCTGGGCGGGGAAGGGGCGTGTCGGGAGCTGGAACGGGAAAAAGGCCGGCCGAATTTTTCGATACTTGCATACAATTATCGTCTCTAGCCGATGCCGGCATTGAATGCAACCTTTCGACGGTGATGCCGTCGGGCTCGGATTTGCCTCGAATGATTGTCTATAACGCATTGCATTTTCGATATTCTTGTCGTTTTGGCATGATGTAGTGAGGCATTATGGAGTTGATGCTCCAGTGTCGGTGGCCTGGCCTGGATCAGACCCGCCGGCCAAACACGGATCAACCGTTTGGACGTGCCCCGGGATGCGGTCATGATCGGGGTTGCACAGTCCCTTGGCGTGCCGACCTGGTTCGGGTTTGCTCCCGGCGTGGGATTGTCCAGCTTGGTCTTTATGGGCTAGGTTTCGCCCAGGAGGATCCATCATGACAGCGACCGTGGAAATTCTGATTATTGGCAACGAGATTTTGGTTGGCGACATCAAGGACACCAACACCAACTGGCTGTGTCGGCTGGTGCATGGACGTGGTGGATTCGTGGCCAGGGCCACTGTCCTGCGCGATATTCCCGATGACATCGCCAATGCCGTGCGCGCGGCCCTGGATCGTGGCGTGGATGTTGTCTTTACTTCCGGGGGATTGGGCCCCACGGCGGATGATTTGACGCTGGCCGCGGTGGCCCGGGGCGCGGGCTTGCCCCTGCGCCTTGATCCCCTGGCCTTGAAGATGGTCAAGGATCAGTATGATTGGTTTTTCGAGCAGGGCGTCATGGCCGAGGGCGGCCTCAATCCAGCCAGGGAAAAAATGGCCTGGCTACCCGATGCCGGGGTGCCGCTTTTCAATCCGGGCGGCACGGCTCCCGGCGTTTTGACCCGTGTCGGCAAGACGGCCATTATCAGCCTGCCCGGCGTGCCTTCGGAGCTCAAGGGGATCATCACCCATTCCTTGCAAGATTTCCTGGATGAAACCTTTGGCCAGGGAGGGTCGAACAGTTGGGCCATCACGGTGCGCTGTAACGATGAATCCATTCTGGAACCGGTCCTGAGTCGTGTTGTTCCGGACCATCCGCGTGTCTACATCAAATCCTTGGCCACGACGGTTGGCGAAAATCCGGAACTGGACATCATCCTGACCGTGACCGGCGGCGAAGAGCGCGAACGCGTGCGTCTGTTGCGGGCCGCGTGCACGGATTTGCGGGCCGGGCTTGACACGCTGTCCATTTCGTATCGCGATCGGCCCGAGCCCCAGGGTGACGACGTGGATCGGTAAAACGAAAAAGCCGGGCATGACCCGGCTTTTTCGTTAGCAGTTCGATGGCGAGGATTGCGGCCCGTCCTTTTCCTTGACCAGATAGATTCCTGGCAGGGAGATGAGCGTGGCCGCGAATTTGATCAGCGTGTTGCTCAGGAAAATCGACCAGACCACGGCCGAGTCGAACAGGCCGCCAAAGGCGATCCAGCAGAAGATGAGGCTGTCGAGGGGAATGCTGACCGCGTTGCTGACCAGCACGCGGGACCATTGATGTCGGGTCGTGACCCGTTCCTTCCACATGCTGTAGACCTCGGTGTCGGTCATCTCGGCCACGACCTCGGCCACGATGGAGGCGAAGACCAGCCGCCACAAGGGCGCCAAGACTTGTCCGAATTCCGGCTGCGCGCCCACGCCCATGTCCGCCGGCAAGGCGGCCACCAGCCAGAAATACAGGGCCATGAGCAGATTGAAGCCAGCGGCGGTAAGAATCATCAGCCGCGCCCCCTGTTTGCCCATGGTCTTATGGACCATGTCGCGCAAAGTGAAGGTCAGGGGATAGATGAAGGTCCCGGCGTCAATGGACATGCCGCCAAGCATGACAATGCGCAGGGAGCCGATGTCGGAAAAAATTTGCAGGGCGATATAGGACGCCACGAGAATGATGAGTGCGTGCATGGGAAGTCTCCTTGATCAAAAAAGTGCCTGTCCCCTAGACGGAAGGAAGCTGGTTGTAAACCCGAAGGAACACGAGCCTGGAGGTCCGGGATCAGGCTGTCATGCCCCGATTTCCGATGCCTGGGCCAGCCGTTCCCGCTGCCGTTCTTCCTGGCGCAGTTGGCGGCGCATCTGGGCTTCGCGGTTGCGGCGTTCGTGGGTCGGCGTTTCCAGAACCAATTCCGGCACGGGGGTGGGCTTTTTGTCCGGGCCCATGGCGACAAAGGTCAGGTAGGCCGAGGCCGCATGGCGCACCTCGCCGGTGAACAGGTTTTCCACCTCCACCCGTACCCCGATTTCCATGGAATTACGGCCGACCATGTTCACGCTGGCGTGCAGGAGCATGAGCTCTCCGACGTGCACCGGAGCCTTGAACTCCATGCGGTCGATGCTGGCCGTGACCACGCTCATGCCCCGGGCGTGGCGCATGGCGCAGACCGCCCCGGCCAGATCGATCTGCTTCAGGATGACCCCTCCGTGGACATTGCCGGCCGGATTGGCGTCCTCGGGCAGGGGACGGTGGGTCATGATGGTCGCGCTGGCGCCGACCGTGCGTGCCGTGGGCCTGTCCATCAGAGTCGGCCTTCTTCCAGACCGTGGCAGGCGACCAGGGAGCTGTTGGCCTGGGGGCGCAGCAGTGGAATTTCCCGACGGCAGCGGTCGTTCGCGTACGGACAGCGGGTGTGGAAGACACAGCCCGTGGGCAGGTTGATGGGCGTGGGGACCTCGCCCTTGAGGCGCATGTGCCCGAAGCCCTTGGACCCGAGCTTGGGAATGGCCGAGAGCAGGGCGCGGGAATAGGGATGCAGGGGCTGGCCGTAGAGGTTGTCCCGACTGGCCAGTTCGCACAGGGTCCCCAGGTACATGACGGCCACGCGCGTGCTGATGTGCTCGACCACGGACAGGTCGTGGGTGATGAACATGTAGGTCAGGCCGAAGCGCTCCTGGCAGTCCATGATCAGGTTCAGGATCTGGGCCTGGATGGACACGTCCAGGGCCGAGATGGGCTCGTCGGCGACGATGAATTCCGGATCGACGGTCAGAGCCCGGGCGATGCTGATGCGCTGGCGCTGGCCGCCCGAAAATTCGTGCGGAAAGCGTCCGGCCCAGGCCGGGTCCACGCCGACCTGATTCATGACCTCCGCCACCTTGTCCCGGACTTCGGCCGGTGAGAGGTCCGGAAAATGGAAATGGGTCGGCTCTTCCAGAATCTGGCGCACGGTCATGCGCGGATTGAGCGAGGCGTAGGGGTCTTGAAAGACCATCTGCATCTTGCGCCGGAAGGGGAGCATGGCGGCTTGGGACAGATTGTCGATACGCGTGTCCCGAAAGAAAATCTCGCCGCTGGTGGGCGGGTAGAGGCCAAGCACGGTCCGGCCCAGGGTGGACTTGCCGCAGCCCGATTCGCCGACCACGGACAGGATTTCGCCCTGCTTGATGTCCAGGCTGACGCCGTTGATGGCCTTGACCGTGGTCGTGGTCAGATGCGGCCGGCCACCGGAGAAACTGATCCGGTCCAGAAAGCCGCCGGAAATGTCGAAATGCTTCACCACATTGGCGAGGCGGACGAGGGTGGTGTTGGTTGTCATGCGTTGGTGACTCCGGCGTGGAGATGACAGGCGACCAGGCCCGTGGCCGCGTCCCCGAACAGTGGCGGCGTGACCTTCCGACAGATGTCCATGGCGTATTCGCAGCGCGGGTGAAAGGCGCATCCGGCCGGGATGCTGGTCAGGTTGGGCATCATGCCCGGAATCTGATGCAGGCGTTTCTGGCCGGTGGCGCCCTGGGGGAGGGCCTTGATCAGACCCCGCGTGTACGGGTGACGCGGGGCGGACACGATGGCCTCGGTCGGTCCCTGCTCGACGATGCGTCCGGCGTACATGACGCAGATTTTTTCGGTCACCTGCGAGACCACGCCCAGATCGTGGGTGATGAGGATAAGGCCCATGTTTTCGTTTTTGCACAGCTCCAGAAGCAGGGCCATGACCTCGGCCTGGATGGTCACGTCCAGGGCCGTGGTCGGCTCGTCGGCGATGATCAGGCTGGGGTTGGTCAGAAGCGAGATGGCGATGACCACGCGCTGTCGCATGCCGCCGGAGAGTTCGTGCGGATACTGGCCCAGGCGTTTGCCCGGCGAGGAAATGTAGACCTTGGACAGCTTTTCCAGGGCGATTTCCCGGGCATGGGCCGGGCTGACCCTGTTGTGGGCCAGGATGGTCTCGACCATCTGCGTGCCGATGGTCAGGACGGGATTGAGGGTCATCATCGGGTCCTGAAAGATCATGCTGATGCGGTTGCCGCGGATGTCGCGCATCTGCTCCAGGGGGTAGCTGCTTATTTCCTCGCCCTCGAACAGGACCCGGCCCGAGGCGATGAAGCCCGGTTTGCTGATGAGGTTGATGATGGAAAAGCCGGCCACGGACTTGCCTGCCCCGGATTCGCCCACCAATCCCATGCGCTCGCCTGGAGCCAGGGTGAAATTGATGCCGTTTAATGCCGTCAGGTCACCCCCGCGCAGCCGGAATTTGACCACCAGGTCCTGAACATCGAGTAGTGTGGTCATCGGCCTAGCCCTTGTAGAGTTTGGGGTTGAGGACATCCTGCACCCAGTCGCCGAGCAGGTTGATGACCAGGATCAGCAGCACCAGCAGGAAGCCGGGAAACATGGTGATCCACCACGCGCCGCTGAAGATGTAGTCAAAACCCGCGTTGATGAGCGAGCCCAGGGACGGCTTGGTGATAGGCATGCCCAGGCCCAGGAAGGACAGGGCCGCCTCGCTCATGATGGCGTGGGCCACCTGGACCGTGGACAGGACCAGAATGGGGGACATGGTGTTCGGGAGAATGTGCCGCCACATGATCCGGCTTGAGGGCAGACCCATGACGCGGGCCGCCTCCACGTATTCCTTTTTCTTTTCGGCCAGGACCGAGGCCCGCACCGTGCGCGCGTACTGCGGCCATTCCGCGATGCCGATGACCAGCACCAAAAAGGGCACGGCCAGTTGCTCGAAGGCGGCCACGCCGAACACGGCCTGGAAAATGGCCGACAGAAAAATGGCCACCATCAGGGTCGAGAAGCTGAGTTGCACATCGGCCAGACGCATGAGGAAATTGTCGATGCGTCCGCCCTTGTAGCCGGCGATAAGGCCGAGCACGATGCCGATGGCCGCCTGCATGAAAACGGCTCCGACGCCGATGACCAGGGAGATGCGCATGCCGTACAGCATGGTGCTGAGCATGTCCCGACCCTGGGCGTCGGTGCCGAGTAGAAATTTTTGGTCCGCGTTTTCCATCCAGGACGGCGGGAGTTCCGAATCCATGATGTCGATGGTCGTGGTGTCATAAGGATCGTGCGGGGCCACGATGGGCGCGCCGAAGGCGGCCAGGGTCAGGATGGCCAGGGTGACGAAGCTGGCCATGGCCACGGGGTCGCGCAGAAAGCTGTACAGGGCGTAGGAGCCCCGGAATTTGTGCCAGAGTCGCATTTATTTCCTTCCTGTGATGCGGACCATGGGGTTGACCAGTCCGTAGATGATATCGACCACGGTGTTGACCACCACGAAAACGATGCCGACGAAAATGAGATACGCCACCAGAAGCGAGGTGTCGGCTCGTTCCACGGCCTCCAGAAACAAAAAGCCAAGGCCGCCCCACTGAAAGACCGTCTCGGTCAGGATGGTGAAGGCGATCATGGTTCCGATCTGCACGCCGCCCACGGTGATGACCGGCAGCAGCGTGTTCTTGAAGGCGTGCACGAACCAGATGCGCACACGCGGCAGGCCCTTGGCCCAGGCGAACTTGACGTATTCGCTCTGAAGCACCTCCATCATTTCGGAGCGGATCAGGCGCACGAAGAGCGGCAGCATGAGCGCGGTCAGGGCCGTGGCCGGGAGAATGAGGTGTTTGAGTCCGTCCATGGTCAGCAGACCCGATTCCCAGCCCCAGACATTGACCGTTTCGCCGCGTCCATAGGACGGCAGCCAGTTCAGTTGAATGGAAAAGACGTAAATCATGAGGATGGCGATGAGAAAAATGGGCACGGATACGCCGATGGTGCTCATGGCCATGATCAGCCGGGACAGGATGCGTTTGGGGTAGATGGCGCTGTAAATGCCCATGGGGATGGACAGGACCACGATGAAAATCGAGCAGACGATGACCAGTTCCAACGTGGCCGGAGCCTTGTTCAGAATAACCTCCATGGCCGGCTTCTTGTAGAAAAAGGACTGGCCGATGTCGCCGTGCATGGCCCCTTTCAGGAAGCGGATGTACTGGGTCGGGAATGGGTCGTTCAGGCCCAGTTTTTCGCGGATGGCATCACGCTCGGCGGCGGAGACGGAAATGCCGGTCAACTCGCGCACCGGGTCGCCGACATTCTGCTTCAGGGCAAAGCCGATGCAGCTGATGATGAGCATGACCACGATGGCCTGGAGGACGCGGCGGACAATGAATGCGAACATGGCGGATCCGTTGCTGCCCGAACGGCCGAAAGAGCTGGCCGGTCGAACCGTGATGAGTATTCAAAAAAGGGCAGGCCACTCAAAAAAGCCTGCCCCGCGTACACACTGTTTGCCCTTGGATCAAGTTCCAAGGCCTAAACGATACCGATCGACCCGCGCGCATGGCATCGGGCCGATCTGTCATGACAGGGTCTATTTTACGATCAGGTCGCCCAGGTAGGGAAAGTCCATGATGTTGACCACCGGGGCGATGTCCACGCCCTTCTTGGCGGCCCAGGACAGATTCTGCCAGTGCAGGGGCACGTAGGCGGCGTCCTCGTAGGCGATCTTTTCCACTTCCTGGAGCAGGGCCTTGCGCTTGGCACGGTCGTTTTCGACATTGGCCTTGTTGACCAGCTCGTCCAGCTTGGGATTGCAGTAATTGCCACTGTTGTACTGGCCCTTGCCGGTTTCCTTGTTGGGGCACATCAGCAGGTATTCGGAGTAGTTGGCGGAATCCTCGGTGTCGGAATGCCAGCCGACCATC
>RZYB01000011.1 GCA_009930495.1 Deltaproteobacteria bacterium | reverse complement strand
GGCATTTGACTGGTGTCGAGGGATGCGTGGTGTTGGGTGGTTTTGCATGGTGAAGGATATTTCGTGAAAAAAATAACAAAATTTTATCTAAATTCCAGAGTGATTTTCTACTAGTCAGTGAAAAATGTGACAAAACGAACAAAGAAAAAAAAAATTGAACAGTCAACCCGGCCTCACCTAGGAACCAGTCACGCCTTCGGCGGTTTTTGTTTTTTTGCTGGACGATCCTCGTACGGCGGGCCTGTCCAGGGTGGAAATGTCTGGATTTTTATGTCACGAATAGTTCATGTTTCTTCGAGTCGCTTCGTCCGGGGGGTATGTGAAGGACATCGATTCGTGATGACCAAGACAGCCCGGTGGGACCCCGGAAGGCTTGGCCGCGCCTCGGTAAGGGGGACACCGCTGCCGCTCGGCGAGAATTCGCCTGGCGGATATTTGTGTGAATTGTCCGCATATTGTGTTCATGTGGAAATTTGATGTCACGTCCGTGACGAACAACGCGAGGAGGAGAGTGGTATGGGCATGACCCGAAAAATTTTTGCTGTGGTGATCGTGGCCGTCATGGCCATGCTTTTGTGTCAGGGGCCGTTGCTGGCCGATAACGCCAGTTCCCCGACTTCCGCCCCGGCCGTGACAGCGGCCGCCGATCAGGCGGCGCCGACCGGCTCCAAGCTGCAACAGGCCATTGCCAAAGCCCCGGTGGGCACGGAAAACGGCCAGATCGATCCGTCCAAGCCGGCCGGTTTCCTGGGCATTCCCGGCGGGCCGCAGGTCAACATCATTCTGGCTTTGATCTGGGCCATCTGGGTAGGCTGGATTTTCTCCACGGTCGGCGCTTTTGGTGGCGTCATGGCCGGCGTGGGTCACATGACCGTTTTTGGTCTTGGTGCCTACGCCAAGGGCTTCAAATCCACCGCCCCCGATCTGAACAAGACGGTCACGGACTCCATCCGGGCCTCGAACCAGTTCCTGGTCGGTTTGTCCGCCCTGATCTCGTCCATCAATTATGGCAAGATGGGGCGCCTCGTGTTCCCCCTGGCCCTGGCCCTGGGCGTTGGCTCCCTGCTGGGCGCGTGGGGTTCCGCCACGTTGACCGCGGGCAAGGTCTCCTTCTCCCAGTATCAGGGGTATTTTGGACTTTTCGTGTTGGCCCTGGGTATGTTCCTGCTTTGGGATACCTCCGCTGCCGGCCAGGCAAAGAAAAGCAAGGCCAAGGAAGCCGCCAAGGCTTTCGAGGCCGCTGTGAAGGCCCAGAAGACCGGCGGAGCCCCGGCGCCGACGGGTGTCAAGATCCTTGGCATGAGCCTGTCCAAGGTGGACTTCACGTTCTGTGGGGTTGAGTTCACCTTCAATCCCGTCCTGCCCGTGGTTGGTGGTGTCGCGATCTCGGCCGTGGCCGCTTTCCTTGGTGTCGGTGGCGGGTTCTTGCTGGTGCCTTTCCTGACCGCCATTTCCCAGCTGCCCATGTACCTGGCGGCCGGCACCTCCGCCCTGGCCGTCTTGATCAGCATGATCACCAGTATCCTGACCCTCATGACCAAGGGAACGCCCATTGACTGGGCTCTGATCGGCACGGAAATGGTTGGTGTCGCCATCGGCTCGATTGTTGGCCCCATGACCTCCAAGTACCTGTCCGACAAGCTGCTGAAGCGCCTGTTCATCATTTTGGCTTTTTATGTCGGTATCGACTACGTGCTGCGGGGTTTCTTCAATATCCGCGTTCTGGATATGCTTTTTGGTTGATTTCTGGATAATTTCGTGTGTGATGAAGGCCCTGGCGCGCAGCCGGGGCCTTTTTTGCTGCATGTGTTCTCGTTGCAGCGTGGCCCTTGGTGTTGACGAGAAACAATTCTCCGTGGTCCAGATGTGGGGGAGGCCTTTTTGCAACCATTTTATCATTCAGGACCAGGAACGGGCGGCTGGTATCGGATCCTGAAATGTGGGGGCGTATCGAAACATGGGAATTCTTCATGACGCGTTGTGGGCTCTTGATCCCCTGATCATTTGGGCTTTTCGTCTCTTTGAACATCCTTGGGCGGGATTTTTTTTCGGACTTTTCATCTTGAATTTGGGCTGTGTCCTCCTGGGCGACATCACATCAATCTTGGCCCGCCGATTGAACCGGAAGGTTTATGGCCGGTACCACGACGAAATGGTCCGGCAGCACAACCTTTCAATCCACGCGCTGAAAAGTTCCAACAAGGAGGCCTACAAAGCCACCAACAAGCAGGCCCATGAAGCCTTCGGCAAGTATTTTTTCAGTCAGGCCGGGGCGTTTACCCTGTCCATTTGGCCTGTCCCCTTTGGGCTGGCCTGGATGGACCTGCGTTTTGGCGGGGTGCCTCTCGAACTTCCGTTTTCCGTGCCCGGTCTTGGGGACAGTGTGTTGTACCCTTTTTTCTTTATCCCCATGTACCTTGCGGTGCGGATCGCCTACGGCCGGCTGATGCGCCTGTTTCCATTTTATCAGCGTATTTTGGCCTGGACAAAACATGGCGGCGAGGAGGCCATGTTGCCTTTCGTGGATTTGCTCAAGCCTTCCTCGGAAAGCGGCGCCGGGGAGGCGGACCCGGCCCGGACTTCGGATATAAACACGAGGCAGTCATGACGCCCCATGGCGGACCATTGGCCGCCAACTGGGCCTGATCGCCTTCGAGGACAGCGCATGAACGATCTTGATCTTTTTTCCCACTGGACGTTTGCGTCCTTTGCGTCCGGGAGCATTCCCCGGAGTAAATACAACGCGTTTCAAAAAATTCACGTTGGCTCCGTGGCGTGTTTCGATCTGCTGTCGCGGATCGAGGATGTGGCCATGTCCAGGCGGGTCGTGGACTGGTGTCAGGTTGACGCCCTGGTTTCCGATCTGGGCGCCAGAATCCGGCAATTGGCCGATCAGCTTCAGATCATGAATCCGGTTCACTTCATGGACGTACACGATTGGGTGGCCAAGGTGGGGTTTTACGCGCGGTTGGCCTCGGCCATGGACGCGATTCCGGCCACGCCGCCGTACTGCGTTCCGGTGCGTCTGCATGCTACCGCCGACAGGCAGGCTTGGCCCGTCCTGGGCCGGGTCCGAACCGACAGCGCGGATCAGGCCGGTTTGTTGCTGACCCCGTCCCTGTTTCAGTATTTCATCGAAGCCAATGATCTGCGTCCTGGCTTGGATGCCGTGCTCCGGTGTATCGATGCCGCCTTCCCGGAGGAGCTCGCGCGCGCCAGCCATGAGCTTCAGGCTTTGGTCCGGGCAGGCGCATTGCCCGACGGCCTTGGCTCGGGATTGGAAATCGCGGCCGAGGATGCTTTCGCTGCCTCGGGGAATATCACGCTTTGGTTTTTCGCGGGGCTGGGTCAGGGGGGGGCATGTCTTGGGTGTCTGGAAAATGTCCGCCCAAAGGACGTGGTCACGGCCTGGATCCAGGGTGTTGCCCTGAAATATGCGCCCGAGGCAATTTTGCGCCGCCTGGATTCCGGGCTGGCCGACGATGAACATCCGCTGACCGTGCTGGCTCTGCCGGACAAAACGGCGTCGGTGGACATCCCGCAGGTGACTCCGCCACGCGCCGGCGCTTTGTCGCGACGGCTGGAATCGATTCTGCCCCACGTGACCCGGCTGCATGTTTTTCAGACGCCCGGCGAACCCTTGCGGGCCGAGCACTGTCGGTCCCTGCACGATCTGGTCTGCCTGTGCCTGGAACGCGGCTTGGCCCAGATTTTTTCCTTCGCGGGCCAGCCAGCCTTGGGCTTGGCCTCGATCAAGCACCTGCGTCTCGAAATTCCGGTGATTTGCAACGTTTTCAATCTGGGCGGCGGGCTTTTTCCCTCGGTCGTGGAAAAAGCTGTGGTCACCATGGAGGATGTCCGTTCGGCTCCGGCCTGGTCTTTCCTGCTCGGGCTGACCAGCTCGCTGGTACGGTGGGGGGGCGTCAGACGCGAGGAGGTCGACGACGAGCCACCCCACTCCAGCAGCTACGCGGTCATGTCCCAGCTTTATCTGTATTGCACGCTTCGTCTGGGCCAAAATTTGTATGTAATCGAATGCGATTGCGACGACGTGGGCGTTTCCGGACACCTGGGTTTTCGTTTCAAGGGTGGAAGCGGCACCTGGGGGCAGCGCTCGCGGCGTCTTGGGATCATGCGGCATGTGCTGCTGGCGGAAGGGTTCGAGGTGATTTTCCGGGGCGACTATCTGGAAGCCCTCCGACGGGATGTGGAGGATGTTTACCTGCAGCGCAATCTGGTCTGTCTTGGCCTGCTGGTGGCCTGGATTCAGAATCTGGGCGTTGGCGATCTGGAGCGCCTGGACTTGGAGCAGGGGGGGCGGCGCTTCAAGGCGTTGGTGACGGATTTTCTGACCACCCCCCTCTGATGAAAAGACCCGGCGTTACATGCGGAAGTGGCAGCCCCGGCTGGTTTTGTTGCGCAGAGCCGCCGTGGTCACGATGTAGGCGGTCTGGCAGCCGTGGAAGAGGTCCACGGACTCCTTGCAGACGCGGATGGATTTATAGAAGGAATGCAGACGCTTGTTGAGATTGCGCAAATCCTCGAAGGCCCGTTCCAGGCGCGACGTGGTGCGCATGATGCCCATGTAGTTCCACATGGTGCTGCGGATGGTGACCCAGTCCTGATTGATCAGGGCTGGGTCTTCCATTTCGGTCTTGCCCGATGTGATCCAGTCCGGGATGGAATCCTGTAATTTTTGGGACAAGCCGCATGCGCCGTCGTCGTAGCGACGGATGATGTCCTCGGCCGCGCTCTGCCCCCAGAGCACGCCTTCCAGTAACGATGTCGAGGCCAGACGATTGGCGCCGTGGACGCCGGTGCAGGCGATTTCGCCGGCTGCGTACAGGCCTTCGATGGTGGTTCGGCCGCGTTTGTCCACCAAGACTCCGCCGCAGGAGTAGTGGGCCGCCGGCACCACCGGGATGGGTTCCTTGGTGATATCTACGCCGATTTCTTTGCATTTGTCATAAATGGTCGGAAAGCGTTTACGGAGGTTTTTGTCCACGAAGTTGGCCGCGTCCAGAAAGACGCAGTCCTCACCGGTCTTGAGCAGTTCGTCGGTGATGGCCCTGGTCACGATGTCGCGTGGGGCCAGTTCCAGGCGTTCGTCATAACGGGCCATGAAGCGTTCGCCCTTGGCATTGAACAAGCGGGCGCCTTCGCCGCGTACCGCCTCGGAAATGAGAAATTTGCGGTCCGCGCGGTGGAACAGGGCCGTGGGGTGGAATTGGATGTATTCCAGGTTCATGACCGTGGCTCCGGCGCGCTGGGCCATGGCCAGGCCGGACCCGATGGAGGCCGAGGAGTTGGTCGTGTGCTGGAATATCTGGCCCAGGCCGCCGGTGCAGAGCACGGTGAAATCGGCCAGGATGGTGTTTGGCTCCCCTGTCTCGCCATTGAACACGTAGACACCCACGCATCGGTTGTCGAGCTGATACCGGGATTCCAGATCCGTGCATTGATGCCGGGTGGCCAGGAGGTCGATGGCCGTGCGGTTGTAAAGAACGGTGATGCCTGGATGTCCGAGCACGGTTTTGACCAGACTGTCCTGGATGGCCCGACCGGTGTAGTCGGCGCAGGTCAGGATACGACGCACGGCGTGGCCGCCTTCCTTGGTCAGGTACCAGTCGCCGTCGCTGGCGCGGTCAAAGGGCACCTGAACCCGCTCGACAAGGATTTTTTCCACGGATTTCGGGCCTTCCTCGGTCAGGTAGCGCACGGCCTCGGTGTAGTTGTAGTCCCAGCCTGCGGTGGTGATGTCCTTGGCCAGCAGTTCCGGGCTGTCCTCGTGTCCTTTGTAAATGATACCGCCCTGGGCCAGGGCCGTGTTGCCGTTGTCCAGGCGGTCGCCCGAGGTCAGCAGGGTGACCTCGTGCCCCTTGTCGGCCAGGCAGATGGCGGCGGTGCAGCCAGCGATGCCGGAGCCGATGATCAGGATTTCGGTTTTGAGACGGGTATGGGGCATGGTGTTTCTCCTGTTATTGGCGGCAGGCGTTGAGCATGCGCTCCAGGGCCAGACGGGCCGGGGCGGCGATGTCCTCGGACACGCGCACGGGCCGGTCCGTGTCCAGGCCGCGCAGGGTTTGGGCAAGCTTGTCTTCGGTGATCTTGCCCATGTTCGAGCACAGGGCCTGGCGCAGGGGGCGGATGATTTTGTCCGGATGACGCTGGGCCAGACGGTTGACCAGATTCCATTCCGTGCCGACGTAAATGACGCTGCCGGCCGGCAGTTCGGCCACTTTTTTGATCAGGTACGACGTGGACCCTGCACCATCGGCCACTTCGACCACGCTTGGATCGCATTCCGGATGCACCAGGATTTGGGCCGTGGGTTCGGCCGCGCGCGCGGCCTCGATCTGCGTGGCGTGAAATTTGGCGTGCACGGCGCACAGTCCCGGCCACAGATAGAGCCGGGTGGTCGGATCTGCCGGCTCCACCAGCCGCCCGCCGTGGGACACGTCCAGAAACGCGGTTTCGGTGATGTGCAGACCCAGGCTCCTGGCCGTGTTCCGGCCCAGGTTGGCGTCGGGCATGAAAAGAACGCCGTCGCCCTCGTCCAGGGCCCAGCGCAGCATGGTCGCGGCGTTGGCCGAAGTGCATACCGAACCGCCGTGCCGTCCGCAGATTGCTTTAACCGCCGCCGAGGAATTGACATAGGTCAGGGGGATGATCCGGGCCCCGGTCCGCTTCAGGCGGGTGATGACGACGTTGGCCAGATCGGCCGGAACCATGTTGGCCATGACGCAGCCCGCGCTTTCGTCCGGGATGTGCACCTTCTGTTCGGGTCTGGCCAGAATGGCTGCGGTCTCGGCCATGAAATGCACGCCGCAGAAGACGATGTGCTCGGCGTCCAGGCCGTCGATCTTGCGGGCCAGTTCCAGGGAATCTCCCAGGATGTCGGCGTGGCGGACAATGGCGTCGGATTCATAATGATGGGCCAGGATGGCCAGACGGCCACCCATGCGTTTTCTGATGTCGGTGATGACCTCTGCCTGGTTCATTGTTCCTCCGGTTGGGTCAGGCGCATGGAAAAGTCCGCGACAACGGCGGAATGGGTGATGGCGCCGGTGGAAATGAAGGTCGGCCCGAGTTCGGCCAGGGCGCGGATGGTGCCAAGGGTCACGTTGCCGCTGATTTCCGTCTCGATGCTGGCCGGAATCAGGGCCAGGGCCTGGGCCGCAAGCGTCGGGGGCATGTTGTCGAGCATGATGCGCTCGGGCTTGAGACCCACGGCCTCGCGGACATGGTCCACGGTGCGGCATTCGATTTCCAGGGGCGGGCAGGGCGCATAGACCCCGCGCAGGGCGGCCACGGCCACGGTGATGGACCCGGCCTGGTCGATATGGTTGTCCTTGAGCATGAGCATTTCTTCCAGATTGGCGCGGTGGTTGTGGCCACCGCCCATGCGCACGGCGTATTTTTCCAGGTAGCGGTGTCCGGGCGTGGTTTTGCGCGTGTCCAGGACGCGCACACCCGTGCCGTCCACGGCTTCGACGAAGCGGCGGGTGGCGTTGGCCACGCCGGACAGACGACAGATAAAATTCATGATGACCCGTTCGGCCTTGAGGAGGGCCGGGGCCGGGCCGACAATGCGGGCCACTTCGCGTCCCCTGGTGACACTCTCGCCGTCCTTGGCCAGCAGCGTGACGGAGCTGGCGTCAAGAACGCCCATGCGCGCGAGCACGATGGCGATGAGCGGCAGGCCGACGACGATGGCGTCGTCCTTGGCCAGGATGGAGGCGTGCAGGATGGACGAGGGAGGAAAAACAGCCTCGGAGGTCAGGTCGGGGCCGTCCTCCTCCAGGGCCAGATCCACGAGACGGTGCAGAAGGGACATGCGCTCGGGCGTGAAGAATGAAGCAAACATGGGAAAGTCCTTACCGGATTGATGGTTTGCCGAGGTCTGATGACTAGGAAATGGCCCCTGTCGCGTCAAGCCGTTCCCGGAGTATTCCTCGGTTGCGCTCGTCTGGGCTGCGTGTCATGCTCGTCAAGGCGCACGCGCCTTCAAATTCCCTGACACGAGGAGTCCGATGAATTCTCTCGCCACGCTTCTGGCCAAGGTGCCGCGCACGCTCTCTTCGCGATTGGTCAGCAACGGCATTGCTTGCTGGATTTGCTACCCGCAGGCGCCTTCGGTCAGCTTTTTTCAATCCCTGTCCGACATGGGTGGCTGGTCCCTGGCCGAGGAAAAGACTCAGGTCTTGTGGTTTTTTCCCGATCCGATGGTCATGATCGGCCTGGCCCGGCTGCACAACTGGGCGCGTCTGAACCCCATTGCCGCCGCCGTGACCGTGTTCGAATGCAGCCTGATCGTGGGCGAGGCGTTCGAGCGGTCCTTGTCTGTCAAGGCCGAGCTGAGCAACCTGGAAGTCGGGTTTCCCAAGCGCCTGGTGGTTCGGGTCACGTCCCATTTGCGCGAACTGGGCCGGAGCATGACCGGCGTGTCCTTCAAGCAGAGCCAGAATCTGGATGGTTTGGCCGGAAAATGGTTTGATCTGGAATCCAGTGAACAGCTCACCGTGTCCACGAGCACGAATTGGTTGTGGCTGATCCGTCCCATCGGCACGCGTCAGGACAAGGTTTTTGCCAAGGGATGGCGTTCCTATTTCGAACGCATCGAGCCGCTCCTGACGCAAAACAAGGTCGTGTACCAGCATGGCGAAGACCATGTGCTGATGCTCAAGATTTCTTCCCTGCGCACCTTGGCGCGCCTGATCCTGGAGATAATGACCCTGGTCGGGAGCGCTGACGTGCAGGTGTGGCCTTGCGAGTATCTCATCATGGAACTCGACAGCCATTCCTTCACGCCGGATTTTCCGAAAAAAATGCTGCATGTTTTCGAGGCGTTGGAGTCCGGCGTCCTGTACATGCCCCTGGCCACGATGTTTCAGATCGCGGACCCCCGCCTGACTCCCGTGGAATCACGGTTTTCCATGTCCCGCACCAAGATTTCCGATTTTTTTCAGGTCCAAATTTCCATGGAAGGCGGTACCAAGCGGCATGGCAGCCTGAATATCCTCCTGCCTTCCCCCCTGGTTTCCGGCTCCGAGGCGCCGTGCTTTTATTGCGGCCTGCGTTCGCATCCACCGGTCAAATGTCCGTCGCGGCGACTGCAACCGGCCAATACCATGATCAATTATTTGGATCGGTTCGGTCAGATGGGGCTGGACGCCCTGCCGGGCTTGTTCCAGGCCCTGGACAAGCGCCTGTCCTCGGACCTGCTGCAGGATCTGTCCAATCTGCTCATGGAAAAAGGGGACCTGGCCACGGTCGTCGGGGCCATGTTCGATGTCAACCAGACCTGCCAGTTGCGGATGATGAATTTGGTCTGGCGGGCCAAGGGCAAGCAATGGCCGGATGGCATCCAGGATTTGCGGGATCCGGGGGAGGAACTGATCTGGTCCGCCCTCGACGCCATGCGCATGGGCCACATCGATCGGGCCTCGCAACAGCTCGACCAGTATATTCTCAAGGCGCATAAGAATTACCAGCCGCGGCTGCTGCAGGGATTCATGGCCATGGAGCGCGGCGAGCTGAAGCGGGCGCGTGGTTATTGGGAGGAGGCCGAGGGGCTGACCTACACCCCGTTGCAGCGTTCGTACGTCCAGTTTCTGCAAGGACGGCTGTGCGAGGTGCAGGGCGTGCATCAGGAGGCCGTGGGGCTCTACGGCAAGGCCTTGCGCGAGTCCTCGCGATTTTTGCCGGCTCGTTACCGTCAGGCCGTGTGCCTGATCAAGTCCGGCTTTTTGGCCGAGGCCCAGGGCATGCTGCGGGATTTGATCCAACAGGACCCGGATTTTTTCAGTGTCATGTTGTTGGACCCGGAGCTCGAGGGCGGGCGCACGCTGATTCTGGCCGATCTGTGGGATATTTGGCAGGAGGCGGACCGGACAGCCTCGGAAATCGTCGGTTCCGTCGAGCATCTGCCAGACCTGTTGGACAAGTGGCTGCCGCGCGACCACGACGCGTATCGGGGGTTTGCCGAACGCATTCAGGGATTAAGCATCCACTCCGGTATCGGCAATTACGTGGCCACCGCGAAATTGATCCGTGGTACCCTGATGATCCGCGATGAAATTCAGGCCAGGGTCAAGAAGGATATCAAGGAACTTGGCGCCCAGCGCAAGGTTTTGTTCGACCGCCTGCTGGAAATCCAGCACGAGGCGTCGTGGTTTCCCTTTCCCCGCTTGCTGCATCATTTCAATGAATTGTTCAATCATTGCGGCGAGCAGTTGCAGATGGTCGGCCAGCTGGACCTCTATGTGCCGGATAAATTCCGGCGGGCCCACGAGGCGGTCCGCGCGGCCACCCAGGATCTCAAGAAATTGGAACAGAAGCTGCTTTTTTTGCAAACGGTGCGCAATGCCGTGCTTTTTTCACTGTTGTCCGGAAAGTATCTGCTCTTTTTCGAGGTCATCGCCATCGTGGTGTCGGGGGGCATTTCCTTGGGGTTGATCTATTTTTTCCCCAAGCAGGGGATCATGGGGCGGGATTTGCGTCAGGATAGATGGCTTGTTTTGAATATCTGTCTGATTCTTTTTTCTTTTTTTGCCGTTGTTGGCGCGGCGCTCCGGGCCTCGTCCCAGTTTGAAGCCTACAAGAACCGGATTCTGGACACCAAGGGATAGCCCCTGGGCCCGGCGCGGCCTAGCGTCGCGTGCTTTTCGAGTGTCCGCCGTGCGGTTTGTCCGTGGAGAGTGTCATGCATACCTTGGTCGTCAATCTGACCCGCTTCGGGGATTTGCTCCAGACCCAGCCCGTGCTGAGCGGCCTCAAGGCCGCCGGGCACCGGACCAGTTTGGTGTGTCTGGACACTTTCCAGGGCGCCACGGCCCTGCTGCGGGACCTGGACGCGGTCGTTCCCCTGCCTGGAGCCAGGTTTTTGGCCCTGGTCGATCAGGGGTGGCCCCTGGCCGTGGCCGCCCTGCGGCTATGGAGCGAGCAGTGTCTGCGGACCCATCCCGACCGAATTCTGAATTTGACCCCAACGCTTTCGGCCCGACTGCTGGGCCAGTCCCTGGGCCATGCCGGGGATGGCTTTGGCCTCGACGCCTTTGGATTTGGCCAATATTCTTCGCCATGGGCCGCTTTTCTGCAGGCCGCGTCCAAGCACAGAGGGTGCAGCCCGTTCAATCTGGTCGATCTTTTCCAACGCGTGGCCGGCCTGTCGCCTGGTTCTTTTGCCCTGAAGCGTCCGGATTCCGAGGCCTTGGCGCGGGCCGACGCCCTGCTGGGCGCGGATTCGGACTTGGTGGCTTTCCAGCTCGGGGCCAGCCAGGATTATCGGCGTTGGCCCGTCGATGCCTTTGTCCGCGTCGGGCGGGTGCTGTGGCGGGAGGTGGGTTTGCGCCCTGTTTTGCTGGGGACCGGTGCCGAAGCCCATCTTGGGGAGGCCTTCGGCCACGGCGCCGATTACCCGTTCACGAACCTGATCGGCCGGACAAACATCCCGACACTGGCCGCGGTCCTGACCCGGACGCGCCTTCTGCTGACCAACGATACCGGCACCATGCATCTGGCCGCTGGCCTGGGCGTGCCGGTGGTGGCCATATTCTTGGCCACGGCCCAGCCCTTTGACACCGGACCGTACCAGGTCGGGTCCATCAGCCTGGAGCCGGACATACCCTGTCGTCCGTGCACCTTTGGCCGGCAATGTCCCCACGGTCTGGCCTGCCGCGAGCGGATCGATCCGGAGGCGGTCGGAGCCATGATCGTGGCTTTTGCCCGTTCCGGGCAGTGGACCGCGTCCTCGGAGTTGGGCGCGCGCGTTTGGGTCGCCAAGCGCGACGGACACGGGTTCATGGACCTGGAGGATATCTCGCCAGGCGGCCACGGCGATCGTTCGAGCTGGATTCAGGAGCAGCGTGGAATTTATCGTCAGTTTCTTGACAGAAGTGCCGTCATGGGAATCCCGGCCCCCATCTGGCGACCATCTCCCTTCAAGCGGTCGTTACGGGCTGATCTGGAGCGCGGTCTGCTGTTATTGACCTTGGTCGAGGAACAGGCCCGGCTGCTCATCCGGGGGGCGCCGGAGTCGATTCGGAAGAAATTTCTCGTTAATTGCCAAAATTTTCAGGATTTTTTGGACGCGAGTCGCGGGCTTGGGGTTTTGGGTCCGATGTGGATGTACCAATCCCAGGAGGCCGCCCGGTCCATGGAGGGTTTCGTGGCGTTGTGCGGTCGCTATGGCGCGCTTTTGACCGCGTTTCAAAACTGTCTTGGCATGGATGTTGATTAGTCCTTGGCGTGCGGTAAAAATATCCCAACGTGGAGGACAGGGAAATGATCATAGTCGACGGTCAAAACAGCCTGCTCGAGGTCGCGAATTTTGAGAATCTCGAACAGATTATAGAAAAAGTCATGGAAGACGAGCGCATGCAGCGCAGAGTGGTCACGGACGTGCTCGTCAATAACGAGGCGTTTTCGGAGATTTATCCCCATCAGGCCGAGGACATGGAAACCGCCTCTATCGACCGGGTCGAAATCGTTTCCGTGCCGCTGATCGAGATGGCGCAAAGCATCACGCGGGAACTGTACAAGGTGGTCAGCCTCATGTCCAAGGCGGGCCAGCGGGTGGCGGACAGCTTCCGCATGGCCGACGACGCCCAGGCCCTGGAATTGTACGGGGATCTGATCGAGGTCAACCGGGATTTTCTGGGCATGGTGGGCGTGCTTCGCGGAGAATTCGCCCTGGATTCCTCGGAGGAGTTTGAAAATTCCCTGGCGGATCTGTCCTCGCTTTTCACGGAGATGATCGAGATCCAGGAAAACGAGGACTGGATTTTGCTCGCGGATTTGTTGGAATACGAATACCTGCCGCTGGTGGAAAAAACCAAGACCATCGTGGCCCATCTGCGGGAGTCCTTGAAAGCGGCTCTCAGGAAGGAAACCCATGTCTGATCTTCAAAGCCGGTATGAACACATTGGCGCCCTCGAAAGGCGGGAAGCCGCGTGTCTTGCCCAGAAGGACACCGAGGGTTTGGCGGATGCCCTGGCCCAGCGCGAACAGGCCATTTTCGAGTTCATGGCCGCGGGGTCCCAGGGGCGGGACGATGCCTTCCGGGACAAGCTCGTGCAGATGCAGGCCGTCAACACTCGGCTGCGCAACGAAGCCATGCTGTTGCACAAAGCCCTGAAGGAAGAGTTGCTCAAACTGCGCTCCGAGACCAAACGGATGGGAGGATATCGCGATGGCGCCATCATCACCCCCATCGCGCCCCGGCTGCTCAGCCGGCGGGGTTAAATCACGGCGCGATTCGTTTGATGCGTATTGGTTCGCGAAGCCACACCCCAGGGTGTGGCTTCGTTGTTCATGGCGCGGGGCATGTGTTTCGGAAATCGGCCCAGGCCGTCTGGTCCGAGACGAGAGCGTGCTTGCGGGCCCGGGACAGGGCCTTGAAACGCTTTTCCAGGGACAGGGCCGTGGATTTGGGGCCGATTTCTGTCCAGAAAACCAGTTCCAGGGGCGCCCGGCCACGCAGGTACTTGGCCGCCCTGGGCCCGCCGGATGCATGCTCGGCGAAACGCCGGAGCACGTCCGTGGTCACGCCTGTGTACAGGGTGCCGTCGGCGCAGCGGATCACGTACAGAAACCAGTCCGTCATGGAATCAGGCCGGCAGGGTGTGCAGGACCGAGAAAAAATGCAGGACGCTGCCGGCGATCACGAACAGATGCCAGATGGCGTGGCCATAGGGCAGACGCTTCCAGACGTAGAAGATAACGCCCAGGCTGTAGGCGGCTCCGCCCAGGGCCAGGAAAACGAGGCTCGTGGACGGCAGTTTTTCGACAAGATCCCGCCCTGCCAACAGGCAGAGCCAGCCCATGCCGATGTACACGGCCAGGGACAACCGCTTGAAGCGATACACGCAGCAGCATTTGAGAATCACCCCGGCCACGGCCAATCCCCAGATCACACCGAAGATGGTCCAACCAGTTGGGCCGCGCAGGCTGCCGAGCATGAACGGGGTGTAGGTGCCGGCGATGAGCAGAAAAATGGCGCTGTGGTCCAGGGTTTTGAGGAGGCGTTTGGCCCTGGCCACGGGAATGGCGTGGTAGAGGGTGGACGCCAGGTAGAGCAGGATCAGGGTCGAGCCAAAAATTGAGAAACTGACAATGTGCCAGGCCGTGCCCGAGGACGCGGCCGCGACGATGAGCACCACCAGGGCGGCGATGGACAGCCCCGTGGCGATGGCGTGGGTGATGGCGTTGGCGATTTCCTCGCCAGGCGTGTACCGAGTAATCACGTCTTCCTTGCGCATGTTTCCTCCCGTGTCGAAAACGGTCGATCAGGGTGTCGTGCCTTCTCCGTTCGAATCCCGGTGGAGGTTGTCGACTTCGGTCGCGAAGTCGTTGATCCAGTGGATATGATCCGCCCGGCATTGCAATTCCGAAGACACGCCGTCCCGGAAGACGACCAGTTCGATGCCCTTGCCCTGGACCGAGAGATATTCGACGGCGTCAAGCAGATCGGAATCTCCCGAGGATAAAAGCAGCGTGTCGTAATTGTTCTGGTTGATCAGGGACAACGTGGCGATGGCCACGTCCACGCCTTTCTGGATTTCGTTGAAAACGCGGTGGGTGACATCTCCGGTTTGGTTCTGGCAACGAAGCTGCACTTTTTGGCCGCATTCCTCGCAATAGGCCTTGTCGGCGCGTTGCTGCTTGAGGCTGTAGAATTTGGTGATGATCTTGGGACCAAAGGGCGGCCCGCTGCGCAACCAACGGTGGAAATTGTCCTGGGCGTCGCTGGGTGGATTGGGGGTTGAGTTCAAGTAGTAGGCCCGCCAGATGGGGCCATCCTGCTCCAGGTACTGGCGAAGCTTTAAGTAGCTGAATTCATATCCGCTGCGGACACTATGGCGGGCATTGAACATGTATCCGGCATCAATGAGCCAGAGCTTGCGTTTTTCGGGCATGTATCCTCTGTGGGTTCTCGGGCATCTGTCTTCTAGCACGAAATAAACGTGGGGCCAAATCGTTCTCCTGTCAAACTTTGACCACCAGCGGGCGTGACCAGAAACGTGTTTTCCACGCCGACCATGCCCAGACCCGGGATGCCGATCTTGGGTTCCAGGGCCAGGACCATGTTTTCCTCGAGGGGGCGCTCGAAAGACGGCGCGATCACCGGCCATTCGTCGATGGCCAGGCCGATGCCGTGTCCCAGGAAGCCGACTTTGTTCCGGCCCAGTCCCATGAACCCCTCGCCCAAGTCGTTTTGAAGGGCGATTTTGATGCATTCACGGTACAGGTGCGCCGGTATTGCGCCGGGCTTCAGGTGGCCTGCCAGATAGTCTTGGATTTGTTGGCAGAAATCTTGTGCCACCTCGGCCGCTTCCGGGACGCGCGATTCGTCCTGCCAGTAAATCTGGGTTTTGTCCGTGTGATAGCCTTCCAGACAGAAGCCACAGTCGATGGCCAGGGGTTCGTCTTTTTTCCAGACCTTGCCGGCGTAGCCCAGAAAGGGAAGCACCGGATGGGCTCCGCGCAAGCCCAGGGGCCCATTGAAAACGCTGGGGTAATTGCCCGAATCGCCGGCCGCGACATGGCCGAGGAAAATTTCCTCGCCCGCGTTCTGCATGCGCATCATGCCCTGGTGTCCGTGCCGGTAAAAGGCGTCCCACACAGCCAGGGAGATTTCGCGTTCGGTCATGCCCGGGCGGATGAGGTCGGGCAGGGTGTCGTTCAGGGCCCGGTCGTGCCGGGCTCCGGCCAAGCGCAGTTTGTTTAGTTCCCACTCGGTCTTCACGGCCCGGGTCCAGTTGATGGCCATGTCGCCGGACACGAAGGACACGCCTGGCAGCTTGCTTCGCAGCAGTTCGCCCATGGACCAGGGCAGTCCGGACATTTCCACGGCGACCTCGTCGCCCAGGGGTGCTCCAGCTTCCTTGAGCAGGCCTGGCACCTGGGAGTAGGATTTGTATTCCAGGATCTGGGCCAGGGGCGAATCCAACCGCGATCTTTCCAGGCCTTTGCGGCAGAGCAGAACGGGATCGCCATCGAGAGGCGCCCAGAGCATGCCGTTGGCCCAGGACCCACTCAGGTAATATATGGACAGCCGGGAGAAAACGAGCAGTCCCGAGGCATTGGGGTAGAGTTCGCGCACATGGGCGCGCAGCCGGTCCGCGCGGGCGCGGACTTCGGACAGGGGGAGCTGTTCCAGCGTGGTGAATGTCATTGTGCCGCCTCGCACAGGGTGTAGTCCATGGTCCGGCGCCGAGGGGTGAACCCGGCCCGTTCGACCAGGGTGCGCAGGGCTTTTTCCGGCAGACGGAAATGCACGCCGGTGGCCGCGACCACGTTTTCCTCGATCATGGTCGAGCCGAAATCGTTGGCGCCCCAAAGCAGGGCCAGCTGTCCGACCATGGGGCCCTGGGTGACCCAGGACGCCTGGATATTGTCAATGTTGTCCAGATAGAGGCGGCTTAGCGCCAGAAATTTGAGGTACTCGTGGGACGAGGTTTCGGGCATTTCCATGCGCGTGTTGCGGGGCTGGAAGGTCCAGGGGATAAAGGCCGTGAAGCCGCCGGTGCGGTCCTGAAGTTCGCGCAGGCGTTCCAGATGCTCGATCCGCTGCTCGAAGGTTTCGCCCTGGCCGAACATCATGGTCGCCGTGGTGCGCATCCCCAGCCCGTGGGCCGTTTCCATGACCTGCAGCCATTCATCGGCGGTGCATTTGCGCGGCGAGACACGGGAGCGGACTTCGTTCACCAGGATTTCCGCCCCGCCGCCGGGGATGGAATCCAGGCCGGCGGCGCGTAATTTCGTGATGATTTCGGCCAGGGGACGCCTGGCTTCCTGGCTCATGAACCAGATTTCCGACGGCGAGAACCCGTGCACCGCGACCTGTGGGAAATGGCGTTTCAGGGTAGCCAGAAGGTCCGTGTAATAGGAAAGGGGCAGATCCGGGTTCATGCCGCCCTGAAGCAGGATCTGATAGCCGCCCAGATCCACGGTTTCCTGGACCTTGGCCAGGATGTCCTCGGTGGGCAGGACATAACCGCCGTTCTCGCCCGGACCTCTGAAGAACGCGCAGAATTTGCAGGCCGAAATGCAGATATTGGTGTAATTGATGTTGCGGTCCACGATGTAGGTCACGATTTTTTCCGGATGCATGGTCAGACGGCGTTCGTGGGCCAGTCCGCCCAGGGTGAAGACATCGTGCATGTCCCAGATGTACCGGGCCTCGCCGGGGGTGATTCGGGTAGTCATGGCGTTTCCTTGATAAATCGAAAAAGGTTGCCGTGGTGCTAGCTGGTGGAAGGGCCGACGGTCAAGGGGCGGCGGGATTCGACCCTTGCCAAAGAACATGGCTTGTGCTTCAAGTCTGCCCCACACGCGAGGTACCCATGATTGATTCAGTATTTGATTGTAAAATGTGCGGGCATTGCTGTCAGGGCCGGGGGGGGATTGTCGCTTCCGCGTCGGAATGCGAACGCCTGGCCACGTATCTGGGCCTGTCCGTGGGTGAGTTTTGCGAGGCCTACACCGAGTGGCAGGGCGTGAAGCGGGTGCTGCGCAGCCGTGAAGATGGATTTTGCATTTTTTTCGATCCCGAAAAGGCCTGCACAGTGCATCCTGCCAAGCCGGATGTCTGCCGGGCCTGGCCGTTCTTCCGGGGAAATCTGGTGGACGAGGTCAGTTGGGAATTGGCGCAGGATTATTGCCCCGGCATCCGGGCCGCCAGCGGCCACGCCGAGTTCGCCCGCCAGGGCGTGGCCTATCTGGTCGAGAACGGGCTGACCAAGCAGGGACGACCTGACGAGGCCAACGCCTTGAAAATCGGTGATTTGGTGGATCGGATCTGATGCGTTTGTCCGAATGTTATTCCCTGTTGGAGCTTTCGCCCGGGGCGTCCCTGGATGAGATCAAGACCAGCTACCGCAAGCTGGCGTTCAAGTATCATCCGGATTTAAACCCCGGGGACGCGCGTGCCGCGGCCCGTTTCACCCGCCTCAACGAAGCCTATGTCCTGTTGAAAAAGCATCGGGAATCGACGCCGGGTTCCGGCTCGGCAAAACGCGTCTACAGCGCCGAGACCATCCGCCAGGAAGAAGAAGCCAAGGCTCGGCCTGGCACCGGGCGCAAGCAAAGCGCGTTTTACACGCGGCAGGAAGAGGTGCTCAAGGACATCCTGAACGATCCCTTCGCCAAGCAGGTATTCGAGGATATTTTCAGCAAGCTCAAGCGCGGCGTCGATCCGGCGGACGGGCCTCGAACCGGGGCCACGGCTCACCCCTCCCAGGAAAAGCCCGCCAGGGAGGTTGGCGTGAAATGGGGCGGGCGGTCCGTCAATCTGGACGTGGGCGCGGGGTTGCTTGGCTCCATCAAGGGCTGGGCCGCGCGTCAGCTCGATGACCATCAAACCGTGTACATGCCCGCCCGCAATCTTATTCCGGGCACGACGCTACGCGTCCAGATCAGGCACCGTTTTCAGTCCGCTCCGCGCACCATCGAGGTGGTTCTGCCCATGGATTTCGTGGTTGGCCGGCCGATCCGCCTCAAGGGTCTGGGGCGGCATCTGGGGCCATGGCACGGGGATTTGTATCTGCGTTTGCTGGCAAGGGCCTCGGCCGAGGCATGAAGATTTTATTGCCACGCCCGATGTGACAAAGCCCCGGTTTTTCCGGGGCTTTGCTGTTGGTGCGCTCAGGGAACGCGATGGCGCGGCCGTCGCCGCCGTGTCCAAATCCATCCGTAAATGGCGGCGTTGGTTGCGAGGACCATGGCGGCCAGACCGATTTGGATTTCGCGGGTCAGGCCTTCGGGATAGATCAGGGCCAGGAGGGTGCGGGCCAGGAAGTCGTCGGCCTGGGCGGCGTGGCCAGCTTGGCGCATGAGGGTGTTTTCCAGGTCCGTCAACGGGCAGTACCAACCCGCCGCCTCGACCAGGAATCCCCAGAGCATGGCCGGCAGGTGGGCCCATGCCAGGCGTGGCCAGCGCGCCACGGCGAATCCGCCGAAAATTACCGTGGCAATGAAGATGAGGTGAAGAAGCAAAATCGCGTTGGCGGCGAGATGATACATGGGTCGGGAAAAGCAAGGCGGGGAGAATGGTGTCTCATTCTCCCCGCCTTGCTGGTTGGATGGCTCAGACCTCGAAGAGCATTTCCAGATCCGAGCGGGTCAGGCTCTTCCAGGCAGACTGGCCAGGAATGATGGAATCGGCGATGCCTTTCTTGGACTCTTGAAGTTTCAGGATTTTTTCTTCCACCGTGTTCTCGCAGATCATTTTATAGGAGAACACCTGTCGGGTCTGGCCGATACGGTGCGTGCGGTCCGTGGCCTGGTCTTCCACGGCCGGGTTCCACCACGGATCGTAGTGGATGACGTAGTCGGCCGAGGTCAGGTTGAGGCCCGTGCCGCCGGCCTTGAGCGAGATCAGGAAAATGGGAATCTCGGGCGTGTTGTTGAATTTATCCACCTGATCGAAGCGGTCCTTGGAGGTGCCGTCCAGGTAGCAGAAGGGAATTTCCACCATGTGCAGCCAGTTGCGGATGATATGCAGCATCTGCACGAACTGCGAGAAGACCAGGACCTTGTGGCCGTCGTCGATGATGGACGTGACCAGATCCTTGAACGCCTCGAATTTGCCCGAGGACAGGTTGGTGTTCAGGCCGGGCATGTCGAGCTTCAGGAGCCTTGGATGGCAGCAGATCTGGCGAAGCTTCAAAAGGGCGTCCAAAATGGAGATCTGGCTTTGGCCGATGCCCTTTTCCTCCACGTCCTGCATGACCTGTTCCTTGAGCTTCTTGGCCAGGGCCGCATACAGCTCCATTTGGTCGTCGAGCAGGGCGGAGTAGTAGGTGTTTTCGATTTTTGGTGGCAGGTCCTTGGCCACTTCGTTTTTGGTACGGCGCAGGATGAAGGGTTTGACCCGGGCCTTGAGGTAATTCAGGCTGTCATCGTCGCCGTCCTTGATGGGCTTGACGAAGCCTTTCTGGAAGGCGGCCTGGGAACCCAGGAATCCGGGCATGAGGAATTCAAACAAGGACCACAGCTCAAGCAGCGTGTTTTCAATGGGCGTGCCCGACAGACAGAGCCGGAACCGGGCCTGCATCTTGCGTACACTGCGGGCCGTGATGGTGTTTGGGTTCTTGATGTTCTGGGCTTCGTCCAGGATAACGGCGTTGAATTCAAATTTTGTGAGTTCGTCCAAATCCCGACGCAACAGGGCGTAGGTGGTGATGATCAGTTCCGACGTCTCGATTTTTTTGAACATGTTCTCGCGTCTGGCCCCATAGATGACCAGACGTTTCATGTCCGGCACGAATTTTTGGGCCTCGCGCTCCCAGTTGGGCAGAACCGAGGTCGGGACGATGATCAGATTCGGCCCGCCGTGCCCCTGCTCTTTCATGTATTGGAGAAAGGTCAGGGTCTGGATGGTTTTTCCCAGGCCCATTTCATCGGCCAGGATGCCGCCGAAATGGTACTCGCGCAGGAAGTTCATGTAGCTGACGCCCTGCAACTGATACGGACGCAGGGTGGCGTTGAGCCCCTTGGGCGTGTTGACGGGCTTGATTTCCGTGAAATCGTGGATTTTTTCCCGCAGGGTATCCCAAAATCCGTCGGAGGTGGTTTCGGGAATGTCTTCCAGGATTTTGTCCAGAACCGGGGCTTCGAAGTTCTCGAAGCGTTTCTTGGGCGGTTTTTCCGGATCAAGGCCCAGGGCGATCAGCTTATGCCCAAGTTTTTCCAGCCAGGATTCGGGCAGGCTGGTGTAGGAACCATCCTTGAGCTGGACATAGCGCTTGCCCTGGGTCCAGGCCTTCCAGATTTTGTCGATGGGTACGGAAATGTCGTCGTATTCGACGCTGATCTCCAGGTTGAACCATTTGTCCTCTTCCTGCGTTTCCACGACAGCCACCACGTTGGGAGGGGTCAGGCGCACCTTGTAGCGGGTCAGGTCCTTTTCGCCGAAAACGCGGTAGGCCTCCACCAGCTTGGGGTAGGCATCAAGGAGGAAGGTGATGGCCTCGTCGGGTTCCAGAAACCAGATGGCGTTGCTGCGCGGCTGGAAGTTCATGTCCATGAGGGTGGTCAGCAGAACCTCTTCCTCTTCCTGATCGCGGCGGATGAGGAAGGATTTGCCCTCGAACTGGTAGCTGCCGGTCTGCAAATCCTGGTTCGGGCCAGGCAGGGAGATGTCGCCATGCTCGGTTTCGTAGATGTTCTGGATTTCGAGCGTCAGCAGGCTGCCTTCCTCGTTCAGGAAAAGTTTGGGGTTGTAGGTCGCCGGCACGAAAATGGGTTGCATCCGTTCCAGAAATTCGTCCTGGCCGTGGAGGTCCGAGGCCGGAATTTGGGTCCAGACCCGATCCAGAAATTCCGAGATATCGGCGTGGGGGATGACCGGCGGGTTGAGAACCAGATCCTGGATCAGGCTGGGCCGAAGCCCTGTCTGAACAGGGTAAAAGCTGTGCTTGAGACAGACCCACAGGGGCAACTGGCCGTAAAAGTTTATTTTTTGATTGAGAATGGAGAAGGGCACCTTGCCCTCGCGACCGAGCATGATGTCGAAGGACAGGCCGTCGTCGGTGAAACGGGGGCGCAACTGGAGCCGCATGGGCGTGCTTTCGATGCGTACCGGCTGTTCGGTTTCTTCCCAGAATTGGTAGTACTCGTTTTTGATGGCCCAGAAGAACCAGGTCATGAGCCCAAAGGGAACTTCAACCCGGTGGCCGTAATAGTCCAGGTACTGTCCGATCTGCTCGGCGACGCGGGGCAGCTCCGGAGAAATTTCGCACCAATCGGGATTGCGGGCGATTTGTTCCAGGGTGACGGGATTCTGGACCGTGGACAGGCCGGATTTGTTCTGGCGGGCCCGGAAGAATTCCACCTGCAATCGGCCGGATTCGGCGAAAAAGCGGAAAATCAGGTAGTGGTGGCCCGGTTCCGGCTCCAGGGCCGTGGAGAAAAAATAGCGGAAGCTGTGCTTCCATTCGGATTTCGCGGGTTGCGTTTCGACCTCGTGCTGGACGTCGAAGCGCGAGAGCAGGCCTTGGACCGTGGCCGCCACGTGCCGACAGATGCCGGAAAAGGAATCCTGACAGTTGCAATAGGCATGGACTGTTTCCTGTTCGAGGTTGACGCTCAGTTCGGATGTGTACGTCTGAAAATCATCGCCCTGGATCAGGCCTTCGATATCCCAGGAGTCTTCGTTGCGTCGGACATCGATTTTTTGAATGCCCCCGTCGGCGATAAGATACTGGGCCCCGTCGCGAATATGTTCTGGAATGCTCTCGGACAAAAAGTTTTGCAGGACGCGCTGCACGTGTTCTTCGGAAAAATTAGACATTTCTTGGGTTTATCTCCTGGATCCGCTAGTAACGGATAATATTCTTCAACGTGGCCGGCATGATTGACGTACGTCAAAAACAGCATGGCACAATAGATCCATCTAAACAAATCACGATTCCTTTTCAAGTGGTGGGAAATCTTTTTCGAGGACTTTATGCTGTTTTTCGAAAAACAGTAATTTCCAATAGTTGGTATTCACATCCTACGTTTGGGCCGGGTTTGGCCGGGGCTGGGTTGCGAAAAATGTACGACAAATTTTGGTTTGATCGACTATTTCCCGAGCAAAGAGAAGTTGACTTTTTGGTGGGGCGGGGCCAATTTCAGGCTGGTAAAACCCCACATATCCCTGAAAAAACTGACAAGGCATGGCATGATTCGTATCACCGACATCCTGGACCAGGCGTCCTCGTATCTTCCTGCTTCCGACGTGGCGCTGATTCAGAAGGCCTATGTCTTTTCCGCCGCGGCGCATGCCGGCCAGCTTCGCCTGTCGGGTGAGCCCTATTTGTCCCATCCTCTCGAAGTCAGCCATATCCTTGCGGATCTGCGTTTGGACGCGGCCACCATCGTGGCCGGTCTGCTTCACGACACGGTCGAGGACACGGACGCGAGCATCCAGCAGATCACCGATGAGTTCGGCCCGGAAGTGGCGGCCATCGTGGCCGGCGTGACCAAGATCAGCAAGATGAATTTCGAGTCCAAGGAACAGGCCCAGGCCGAGAATATCCGCAAGATGATCCTGGCCATGGCCGACGATATCCGGGTCATCCTGGTCAAGCTGGCCGACCGTCTGCACAACATTTCCACCCTGGAGTTTCAGAAGGCGCACAAGCAGCGCGCCATTGCCCAGGAAACCATGGGCATCTACGCGCCCCTGGCCAACAGGCTTGGTCTGTATCGAATCAAGGTCCAGCTGGAAAATTTGAGTCTCAAATACCTCAAGCCCGACGTGTACGCCCAGATTTCCGAGGGCATCGTCCGCTCCCAGGAGCAGGGCCAGGCCTATATCGACAAGGTCTGCGCCATGATTCAGAAGGTGCTTGCGGAAAATGACGTGCAGGGGCGGGTCAAGGGCCGCATCAAGCACATCTATTCCATTTACCATAAGATGAAGCAGCGCGGCCTGACCCTGGACCAGATTTTCGACATCATCGCCTTCCGGGTCATCGTCAACAACCTGCGCGAGTGCTACACCGTGCTGGGGCTGGTGCATTCTTTGTGGAAACCCGTGCCGGGCAAGTTCAAGGACTATATTTCCATGCCCAAGGCCAACATGTATCAGAGTCTGCACTCCACGGTCATTGGGCCGGACGGCGAGCGGATCGAAATTCAGATCCGGACCGAGGAAATGCACCAGTTGGCCGAGAACGGCGTGGCCGCGCATTGGGCCTACAAGGAGCGGGGCAGCAAGAAGGTCAAGGACGCGGATCGTTTTGCCTGGCTGCGCCAAATTCTGGATCTGGAGGGCGATCTCAAGGATTCGCGGGAGTTCATGTCATCCCTGAGTCTCGAACTCTTTCAGGACGAGGTCTATGTCTTCACACCCAAGGGACAGGTCAAGGAGCTGCCCGAGGGCGGCACGCCCGTGGATTTCGCCTACGCCATCCATACCGAGATCGGCAACCACTGCTCCGGAGCCAAGGTCAACGGCCGCATCGTGCCGCTCAATACCCCCCTCAAGAACGGCGACACGGTGGAAATTTTCACCGACGCCTCGCGCAGTCCGAGTCGGGATTGGCTCCAATTCGTCAAGTCCGGCAAGGCGAGGTCGCGGATCAAGCACTGGATTGGTACCGAGGAGCGGGAGCGCAGTCTGACCCTGGCCCGGGAACTGCTCGAAAAAGAAGGCCGCCGATTGGGGATCAACACCGCCAAGGTTTTGAAAAGCGGCGAGTTTGAAGCCCTGGCCAAGGAATTCTCCTTCAAGCAGGTCGATGATCTGCTGTCGGCCGTGGGTCACGGCCGGATCACGGCCCGTCAGGTGTTGCGCAAGCTTTTGCCCAAGGAAGAGCAAAAGCCCGAGGAGCGCAAAACCCAGGACCGTCCCGGCGCGACTCCGGCCAAGCCCAAGGATCCTGGCGACGCCATTTCCATCAAGGGCGTGGACGGGGTGCTTATCCGTTACGCCCAATGCTGCAACCCCCTGCCCGGCGATCCGATCATCGGCTACATCAGTCGTGGTCTGGGCGTGACCATTCACACCCAGGATTGCCCCAATGTCGCCAACATGGAGCCGGAGCGTCTGCTGGACGTCAGCTGGGGAGGTCAGGAGGAGGAATCCAAGGTCCTGCCGGCCCGGATCAAGGTCGTCTGCAAGAACCAGCGCGGCGTGCTGGGACAGGTCAGCGGGCTTTTGGCCCGTGAAGGAGTCAACATCGACTCCGGTCAGTTTTCGTCGGGAGTCGATGGCATGTCCGAGCTGGACTTGGTCATCGAGGTCAAGACCACCACCCAGCTCTATTCCGTCATCGACAAGTTGCGCAAACTCGACGCCGTGCACGAGGTTGTCCGCGCCGTGGCCGGGTGAGCGCCGGTTCACGGGTGAACGAGCCGGTCCAGGGCCTGGCGCGCCCAGGTGAAGCCGATTCGTTCCTGCTCCAGACGTAATCGCGGTCGGATGCGGTTGTCGCGCAGATCGTCGTACAGATCCCCCTCCTCGGGCGTCAGCCGGCGCAGGTCCCGCTTGGTCTGCGTGTGTTCCTCCCCCCACTGGGCCTCGAAGGCCATGAGCGTGTCGCGGTCCATCAGAAATGATTGGGCCCAGGGGCACGACAGCCGCAGTTCGTCCAGAATGGCGAAGCCGTGCGTGTCGATGTCGCCCCAATAAAAGACCTGGGCACGTTCCAGGAAATGCAATCCATCCAGCATTTCAAAGCCATACCCGCCTCCAAAAATGACCAAACTGTCCGGCATGGACGGAAAGGCCAGGAAATTGATTTCGTTTTCAGTGATAAAAACCCTGTCCACCCGCCAGGGAACGCGGGCGAAGTGTTCATGGTCCATGGTCAGGTCCGGGGTGCCACCGATGGACAAGGGGCTGTGGGCGGGATCGAGAACGCGGCAGCGGATGCGCCGGGGCTTGTCCAGAAATCCGTGGCGCCTAGCAAAATGGGCGCTTCCCGTGATTGCGTGGTCGATGGCCTCGGGCGGCAGGGCCAGTTCGAGCAGTTCGGCCAGCACGCCCCGGTGGGTCTCGATGAATTTTGTGTCCAGGCCCGGCAGGTCGATGAGGCGTACATAGATGCCGGGGCGCGGATTATGGCGCATCCAGTCCACAAAGGCCAGCAGGCGGGGCCAATCCCCGGCCAGATCCAGGGCGCGCAGGGGGCGTTTGACCAGCCAGGGGCGAAGGGTCGGCAGATGTTCGGTCCGGGCGTGCAGATCGAGGAATCGCGCCGCCTCCCTGGTCTTGCCGATGAGACGGATGGCCGCGTCAGGCGTGTCGATCCACATGGCCTGGGGCAGGGCATTGGTGCCCAGGACGCGGTGGCGGTAGTCCTTGGTTTCCAGCCTGCAATGGGGCATGGCGCGCAGGTCGCGGATCCAGGCCCGGACCTCGTCGAAGCGCGCGGTCAGCTCCTCGCTGCCAGGGCGTTTCAGGGGCAGCCGCAGCGGAAAGGGATGGTCCGCCCCGATCAAACCGGCCAAGATCGTTCCCCGGTCCCAGAGCGCGCGCACCCTGGCGCGGATGTCCGCCGGCGTGGTCCAGGTCATTTGGCCGCCAGCCGGGCCTTTTCCTCCCGGTATTCCTCGATGGTCAGGTTGCGCACCTTGGAGGACCGGCCATCCGCGTTGTGCACGAAGCCGACTCCGGAAATGAACGGTTCGATGACATGGATTTTCTGCAAGGGCGTGACGATGAGCAGTTGCAGGCCGAGTTGCCCGAAAAGCTTCAGACCGTATTGGGCCGATTCGTCCGATCCCCGGCCAAAGGCTTCGTCGATGACCACGAAGCGGAAGGACCGGGACCGGGACGCCCCCCATTCCAGGCCGAACTGATAGGCCAGGCTGGCGGCCAGGATGGTGTAGGCCAGCTTTTCCTTTTGTCCGCCGGATTTGCCACCCGAGTCCGAATAGTGCTCGAATTCGGTGCCGTCTTCCTTCCAGCGCTCGCTGGCCGCGAACAAGAACCAGTTGCGCACGTCCGTGACTTTGTCCCGCCAGCGTTTGTCCAGGTCCGTGGTCCCTTCCCTGCCCTGGAAGCGTTCGATGATGCCCTTGACCTGGAGGAATTTGGATTCGGAATACTGAAGATCCTCGGGGCCGGTCAGGGCGCCGTCGGTGCAGGCCCGCAACTCGCTCTGGAAATCGCGGATGTCGGCGTCGGGCGTGGGTTGGGATTCGAGCACGATGAACCGGCCCGGATTGTAGTCGATCTGGTGCAGGGATTCGTTGATGCGGGCGATACGCTCCTTGATGGTCTCGCGCTCGCGCATCAGCTGGGAGTTGAAATTGGCCACCTCGCGGATGGTGTTTTCATTGAGCAGCTCCTTGAAGCGGGCCTCGAACCGGGGCAGGTCGTCGGCCTGGAGTTGGTCCAGCATGGACCGGAATTCCCCGGCCGACTCCATGGCCGCGTCCGTGTCCTGGGTTTCCAGGGGAAAGGCCGCGCGGTAGGCGCTCATGGCCGTGATGATCTTGTCGCGCAGTCGGGCGATTTTTTTGTGCTCGGCGTCGATGTGGGCCTGCATCCATTCGCGCATGGCCTGTTCGTACCCGGCGCAGGATTCCACTGTCAGCCGGTGTTCGCCCAGGGCCTCCTGGCGCAGGGCGTCCAGACGGGCGAAATACCCGGTCCGGTCCATTGGGGGCGCGGCGTCCACGATGGCCTGGGTCTGGACGCGCAGGGCCTGGGTGTCCGAGAGCCGTTGCTCGGTCTTGGAGCGCGCGTCCTTGTGCTCCTCCAGGGTCGCGTCCAGACTGAGCAGGTCGGCGTGCACCTCGCCAAGCCGCGTGGTCAGGGTTTTGAGCACATCCGAGGCCGATTCCAAGGCCTGTTTTTCCTTCTCCAGCGCGGCCACCTCCATGGCCAGTCCTTGCCAGTCCAGCTCGCGGAATTCGGTGTATTCATCGAGCTTGGACAGGATATTCAGACGTTCCTTGAGCCTGGCCTGCTCGGCCAGGATGGTGGCGACACGTCCGCCCAGCTCGCCGAGTTGGGCTTCAAGGCGGCCCCGCTTGGCCTCCAGGGCCTCGATCTTGGCCGCGTTGGTCCAGCCCAGGACAAACCGGCCGCGATCGTCCAGGCGGTGCCGATCGTCCTTTTCATGGCGTTCGCCCGGAGCCTTGATCTGTCCGGCGCGGGTGATGGCCCGGGTGGCGCGGTGGAACTGGTCCTGGGTGGAGCAGCAGACGATGTTGAAACGATGGGGCAGTTCCCGATCCAGCCAGTCGTAAAAGGGCGAGTCGGTTTTGATGGCCAGTTTGCGGGCCAGACAATCGCGGTCCAGGGTCGGGCGTTCGCCGCGTCCGCCGGGTCGCACCCGGTAATAGACCAGCCGGCCGCGCAGGTGGGTTCGATCGACCCAGGCCGCGACCTCGGCGTAGTGTTTGTCCGGCACCAGCAAGGACAGGCCAAAACCACGCAGGACGCGCTCGGCCGCGCCTTCCCAGTCCCGCTCCTCCTCGCGTACCTGCAACAGTTCGCCGGCATAGGGCATGTCCGCTTCGCGCAGGCCGAGTTCGCGACACATGGCCTGGCGCATGGCCACCTGTTCGGCCGGAATGTTGCTGCGCCGGGCCTTGAGGCTGGCGATTTCGGCGCACAGCACATCGTGTTCGGCCTTGCCCTGGCGCAGGGCCACTTCGTGTTCGGTGCGGTCGTTTTGCAGGCTCGTGTCGCGGTCCGTGGCGGCTTCGGCCAGGGCGGCCAGTTCCTGGCGCTGGCGCGGGAAGGCGGTTTCGTCCGTGGCCGGCGTCTCGCCCAGGGCCCAGATGAGGTCGGCGTACCGCGTGGCCTTGCGCTCGCGGGCCTGACGATCCTGGTTTTTCTTGCGGATTTCCGCGTCCAGCCATTCCAGGCGGTCGCCACCGTTGGCCGCGATGTTGCGCCGCAGATCCCCCTCCTCGGCGCGTAACCCGTCACGACGCTCTTCCAGGCGGGCGATGCGCGCGTTCTGGCGTTCCCAGTCCTCGGCCAGGGAGGTGGCGCGTTTGTCCAGCAGGTCCAGCCTGAGGGTCGCGAACCAGGGGCGCAGGGCTTCGCGGCAGGCCTGTTCGGCCTCGACCCCGGTGGCCAGGGCGGCGTGGCGGTCGCAATCCTCGATCAGGGGGACGAGCATTCCGACCTGGCGCTTGGCCTTGAGAACCGATTCGTGGGCGCGGTTCAGATCCTCGAAATGGTTGATCAGGGCCGTGATGCGCGGTCCCACGTCAAAGGGTTCGAGCATGTGGTTGCGCACGAAATCCGTCAGGTTGCCGACGGATTTCATGGACACGGTTTGGTGGAAAAGCTCCATGGCCTGGTCGTTGTCGATGCCGAAGCGGCGGCGGAACCAGGCCCCGTAGGGCGGGAAGGACTCGAAGGTCTCGACGCCGAGGTTACGTAGTTTTTTGCGCAGGGCGTTTATGTCCGGGCCGAAGCGGGCGAAATCCCCGGCGATGGACAACTCGCCCTCGGCGCCCACATAGACGCGGGCCGGCTGGCCCTGGCGTTCGGTCATCCAGAAAACCTGGGCCAGGGTCACGGTCTGGTCGAAGCCCCGGTTGTGGAACACGCCCAGGATGACCGAGTAGGAATTGGCGTCGCGCAGGGCCACGGGCTTGGACGCGCCGCTGATTTCGTTGCGTTCGGATTTGTAGTACCCCAGCACGTAGGAGCGCAGACTGCGCTCGCGGCTGTCCGCGCCGGCGGCCTTGTTGTAGGCGACGCGTTGGGCCGGGACCAAAAGGGTGGTCACGGCGTCGACCAGGGTCGATTTGCCGGAGCCGATGTCGCCCGTGAGCAGGGTGTTCGTGCCGTTGGCGTCCAGGGTCCAGATCCGGCCGTCAAAAGTACCCCAGTTGTAGACTTCCAGGCGCTCCAGGCGGAATCCGGACAAGGCGCCGTCGCGGCTTTCGGGCAGAAGTTCATTCATGGCCGGTCTCCGGCGTGGCGGTCAGTTGGGCGTGATACGCGGCCAGGCGGGCGTCGAATTCGGCCAGCCACTGGGCATCGACAAAGGCCTTCAGGATGCGTCGGACCTCGAAGGCGCCCTGGCCTCCGGTCTGGTCGCCGCTTTTGAGGCGTCGCAGAAAGCCGAGGTCGATGATCTTATTGATATGGGCGTCGATCTGATCGACCAGGCGTGTTTCGTTGGTGGTCGCGGGCAAAAAGACCCGGATCAGCTCGACGATGTCGTCGCGGGTCAGGACCAACCGGGTATCGCCGCCCGAGGCATCGGACTCGGCCAGTTTCTTGCGCAGCAGGGCCAGCAGCAGGCTGACCGGAAAGGACAGGGGGCGTCTGGCGACGAGCCGTGGCCGTTTGGCGTCGTTGTCCGCGTCATCGTGAAGCCTGGAGCGCAGAAAGGCGTATCCTTCGGCCTCGTCCAGGACCAGTTCCAGGCCGAGCACCGCGACATAGTCGCGGACCCTGGCCTGGAAACGCAGCAGGGCGGCCCAGGCGGGGGCGTCGTTGTCCTCGTAGAGGACGCCTTTCAAAAGGGGCACGACCACCGTGGACAATTCGGTCGGGCGCGTGCCGTGCAAGCTGGGTTCGGTCATGCCTACCTCACGAAGATAACGCGCGGCAGCCGCGCTTGTTTGTCCTGTTCCAGGCCATCGGGAGCGGTGCTTTTCCAGACGATGGTGTCGGTGACGGTGTCATCGACCACGGTTTTGGTGTCGGCCAGTTGCAGATAGGTCAACAATTCCTCCAGGCCGTGTTCCAGCGGTGCCTGGAGACAGAGTTCGGCCAGGGTGACTTGGGGACGGTCCTGCAGGGCGCGGCGGATGTTGGCGAGCAGCCGGCTCTTGTCGATGACCGCGTGGGCGAAGAGGGCCGAGGTATCCAGATCGGCCTGGCCCTGGGCCAGGGCCGTGTCCGCGATGACCAGCTTGGCGGCCGGAGTGTGCAGGGGACGTTCCATGGGCAGGCGGATGTCGGCCCCGAGTTCGGGCATGTCCATCATATCGCCGGTGGGCGGATTTTGGCGCAGATCCAGGGCCTTGGCCTCGATGGCGCGCAGGATGTCCATGATGCGTCGGTTTTCCAGCCAGGCTTGGTCGTCCAGAAAGCGGCGCAACTGCTGGGACAGCTGGGCCACGGTGCGCTGGGTGTGCTCACCGGCCTCCAGCCAGTCGTAGTGGATGCGCCGGGTGCGCGGTTCGGGCCGGAGCTCGGCCACGGGTGGCAGGGTCAGGACCCGGTCGAGCAACGTGGTCAGTTCCTCCTGGCGGCGACTGGACATCAAGAAATCCCAGAAGGCGCGGAAGCTACGGCCCTGGTCCGAATCGGCGATGGCGTCGCGTTCGCCCATGACGTCTTCCAGAAGTTCGCCCTTGGACCCAGCCCATAGGGCGATGCGCTCGCGGACGCGGCGATCCAGGGCGCGGAAGTTTTGCTCCACCTCGCGAAAATCCGTGAGCAGCTCCCTGGCCAGTTGCTGGAACTGCTGGAAACGTTCCTTGAGGGCCGTGTCGTCCAGAAGCGGCACGTCGCCGCCCTGGATGCGGGTGATCTCCACGTCGAGCTCGCGTCGGCGGCGGTGCAGATCGGCCAGGCGGGCGTCGGGATCGGCCTCGCTGCCCTGGCTGATCTGGCGCAGCAGTTCGAACAGTGTCAGGATGCGCGATTCCGTGCCCACGAATTCACGCGCGGTCAGGCTGCCCAGCCAGATGATGGCCTTTTCCGTGTCCGGAGTGAGATCGAAAAACGGTTCGTCGGATCCGGCTTGGTAGAATTTTCGCAACCACCCCTTGTCCGGGCCGGCCCAGTCGTTCAGATAAAACAGGGCGGGTCGGGGGAAGGCGTCGGGTCCGAGCAGGTCGCGCAGGGCGAAGAGTTCATCTTCCAGCATTTCGGCCAGATCGGCCTGGGTCATGAGGCGCGTGTTGGGCGCGATGAAGACCTTGTGCAGAAAGCTGGCCACGAGCGGGGCGTGGTCCGAGCGCAGGAGCCGCCATGCCGGGTGGTCGAGGCGCAAATGGTCGAGAGTGACGTAATCGAGGGTCATGATGTCTTGGGGCTGTTCGCGGGTGCCTGTGTGTTGGACCGCCCGTGCTACTCATGGCCGATGCGCGAGACAAGCAAAATTTGTTTTCCTGATCGATGCCGATGGTCAAAAATTATGCTTGCCATGCTCTGGGTTCGTATCTAAATAGGAATTGTTACCAACAATAACTTCGAAAACAGAATCATAAGGAGCCGAACTAGTGAGCAAGACCCTGGATAATTTGAAAACAGCATTTTCCGGAGAATCCCAGGCCAACCGCAAATATCTGGCTTTCGCCAAGAAAGCAGAGGAAGACGGATTGCCCCAGATCGCCAAGTTGTTCCGGGCCGCGGCCGAGGCGGAAACCATCCATGCCCATGCCCACCTGCGGCTGATGAAGGGCATTGGCTCCACGGCCGAAAATCTGAAGGAAGCCGTGGCCGGAGAGACATACGAATTCAAGTCCATGTATCCGGAAATGATTACTGACGCCCAGGCCGAGGGAGAAAAGGCGGCCGAGCGTTATTTTGGGTTTGCCAATCAGGCCGAGGAATGCCACGCCAATCTGTATGCCAAGGCCGCCGAACAGATGGGCGAGCTGGCTGGCGTTGATTACTACGTCTGTAGTGTATGCGGGCACATCGACGAGGGACAGCCCACGGACAAGTGCCCCATTTGCGGCGCCGCGCCCAAGGCGTACAACCTTGTCGCCTAGTTGGCCCGGAAGCATGAGTCTGGTGGCCGCGTCCTTCCGGGGGCGCGGCCGTTTTTGTATCCTGTCCATCCCGTTGTTTGGTTTCGGGGTTATGGTGTCGGCCCGGGCGGGCCGGGAGGTGGGTATGAAAATCGCGGTGGAGATCACCATTTTCGGGCATCGGTTTTCGGAAGTCGTCGAGTATCCGGGCGTGCCTCGCAATCAGGCCGAGGTCGTGCGCTGGATGATGACCCAGACGGAGTTCAAATGGGTCGATTACGATCACGCGACAACGGAGGACAAACTGCTTTTTGCCCTGGACGAGGATGTCGTGCAGTAAAAAACAGAACTGGCGCGTGAAACAGGCAACGGGCGGGAACAATCCCGCCCGTTTCGCGTTCAGGGATGAAGCGGGCAGCCTTGGCCCAGGCATTCCGGGTTATTGTGCATTTGGGTGCAGACCAGGGGATGATTGGCCACGAGTGGCACCGGCAGGAGCGTTACCGAGAGTTCGGCCGCTTTTTTGAGCGCCAGCCAGCCGTCGCGCTGGCAGCAACGGGCGGCCTTGAAGCGGGCGATGTCCGCCAGGGCGGCCTGCACCGCGCCCTGGACCCGCTTGCGCTCAAGCGCCTTGATGGGCGTGGCGTCCAGAATCAGACTGAAGGCGATACCCACGCCCACGGCCGC